>NZ_LGUG01000004.1:3896265-4044670 GCF_001274715.1 Aneurinibacillus migulanus
TGATTGTACCGAGCTTTCGTATGAGTGGCATCGACGATAATGGCTTTACTTTTGATAATCCCCTTTTCAATGGCGATTTCTACAGTCTTATTGATCAACATATCCAAAAGGTCGATATCTTTTAAACGCAGTTTCCGAAACTTGGTCAATGAACTTGATTCAATCACAGACTCTTCAGGCGCCATTTGAAGAAAATACTTAAAAGACATGTCATATTTCGAACGTTCAACCACGTCGACATCAGACAAGTCATAGATCGACTTCAACAATAAATATTTGAACATACGAATCGGGTCGATGGCGTTTCGACCGTTATCAAGGCAATATTTATCTTTAAGCTCGTCATATAAAAAAGAGAAGTCGATCAGTTCGTTAATTTTTCGCAACAGGTTATCCTTTGGAATGACCAAATCATAAATAGCCATAAACGGACTGAAGATCATGGATTGTTGTTTTTGAATCATCGTAACCACCCGCATAAATTGATACCTTGATTATACAGAAAAAAGGTATAATCTCCTCACAAATGGAGGGATGATACCTTTTTTAGGTCAAGAGGACTTTTTCAGTGGCCTCGTGTCCTCGTACGCGGGTCTTTTGACGCGTGCATTTCATTCCTATTAATCGCTCTTGTACTTTATAAGCCAAGTTTGTATCAAGCTCAGGATAACGCTCGACGAATGTATCGATTTCCTGGATTTCCGCCTCAGCTGCAAACAGTTCTTCTGCGATGGCTTCCACTGTATCCGTCAAAATCATCCGTATCCTCCTTTTCCTACTTACTTATTTGTCGCAATCGCACTTGCTACTTCGAGAATTAAATCCTCCTGACCTCCGACCGCTTTTCGCTTTCCGAGTTCCACTAGAATATCGCGTTCATCAACACCAAATTTTTTGGCGGCAGCTTCAGTATGAAGCAAAAAGCTTGAGTATACCCCGGAATAGCCCATAATAAGACTTGAACCTGTGATCTCCTGTGGCCTTGGCATAAATTCGGCAACGACCTTATTTGCAACATCCATAACCGGATAAAGTTCGACTCCTGTTTCATACCCAAGGCGGTCCAGTACTGCAACCATGACCTCTGTCTGCGTATTTCCGCTTCCGGCTCCGAGACAACGAAGGCTTCCATCTACATATGTAGCTCCTTCTTCAATTGCCGCCATCGTATTAGCCATCGCAAGAGACAGGTTGTTATGACCATGAAATCCGATGTCACAGGACAGATTCTTCCGCATCGCACCGATTCTTTCTTTCACCTCATGAGGCAAGAGCGCTCCCGCGGAATCAACTGCATACACGACCTCTGCACCGTAGCTTTCGAATAATTGCGCCTGCTCAACAAGCTTTCCTATCGGAGCCATGTGCGCCATCATCAGAAAACCAACTGTCTTCAATCCCAATTCTCTCCCCAACTCAATATGCTGTTTCGCTACATCCGCTTCCGTCACATGCGTGGCAACGCGTACCATATCAGCCCCTGCATCTACCGCTTTCTCCAAATCCTCGCGTATACCGATACCTGGCAAAAGCAGAACGGAGATTTTTGCTTGCTTGCATTCCTCGCGTGCTGCTGAAATTAGCTTCATCTCATCAACTACAGATAATCCATATTGCAATGAGGAGCCCCCAAGTCCATCGCCATGAGAAACTTCAAAGTATTCAACACCTGCTAGGTCCAATCCGCGCGCGACGTTTCGTACTTGCTCTTCGGTGAAAGCATGTTTCATAGCATGGCTGCCATCTCGAAGGGTTACATCCACAAGGTGTAGTTTTGTATTACTTTTTTTCACTCCCTCTCCCCCTATCCTTTATCTTTAACAAGAATCGCTTGCTTCCTTGCCAGTTCCTCACCGACTTTTACGGCAGCCGCTGTCATGATATCAAGATTCTCGGAATAAGTAGGAAAGAAGTCTCCGGCACCTTCCACTTCAATAAAGACTGACAGCTTCTTTCCCTCGAAAATTGGTTCTCCCAGCAGTCGATAGCCGGGTACATATTGCTGAACAGAATGTACCATCTCTTTAATAGAAGAGATAATCTCCGCTTCTTTTCCTTCCTCTTCAATTAACGCATGAATCGTATCGCGCATCATGATCGGCGGCTCTGCCGGGTTTAAAATAATAATCGCCTTCCCCTTTTTTGCTCCACCAATCATTTCAATCCCTTTAGCCGTTGTACGGGTAAACTCGTCGATATTGGCTCTCGTTCCGGGACCTGCGCTTTTGCTGGAAACAGTGGCGATAATCTCTGCGTACGCAACCGGTACTATACGGTTGATGGCATGAACGATCGGGATCGTCGCCTGTCCTCCGCATGTAATCATATTGACGTTATTCAGCTTACCGCTTTGCTGTAAATTTACCGGTGGTACGACTAGTTCACCGATTGCGGCAGGCGTCAAATCAATTACCTTTTTGCCCGCTTCTTGAAGCCGCCGATTATGAAGCAAATGTGCCTTCGCCGTTGTCGCGTCAAAGACGATATCAGCTAGCTCCGACTCTTCCAAAAAGCCTTCAATTCCGTTATCAAATATGCGAAGTCCATGTTCTCTTGCTCTTTTTAATCCTTCCGAATGCGGATCAATCCCTATCATTGCACTGTTTTCCAACCATTCGCTCCGCTCGATTTTATACATTAAATCCGTACCGATATTTCCTGACCCGATAACCGCTACTTTTACCTTGTTCATGCCGTACCGCCTTTCTTGCTAAACGACACAGAGACAGAACCGATATGAGCAAATTCAGCTGTAAATGTATCTCCCGCTTCAATCGGAACGGCAGCTGTAAAAGCACCGGATAGAATCACTTCCCCCGCTCTTAAGGCAATCCCATATTCTCCAATGGCATTTGCAAGCCAGGCAACCGCTCGAATCGGATTTCCCATTACAGCTGCACCTGCCGCTGTATCAATTTGTCTACCATTCTTACTCATGACCATACCAATGTGTTGCAAATCCAGACGTTCAAGAGGGGTCGGGCTCCCACCAAGAATGGCACATGCCGATGACCCGTTGTCTGCGACCGTGTCTTCAAATGCAATCTTCCAATCTTGAATCCGACTATCAATAATCTCAAAGGCAGGGATGACATAATCCGTTGCATCAATGACATCAAGGGAGGAAATACCAGGTCCTTTTATATCTTTTTTTAGTATAAATGCGATCTCTACTTCTAGCTTTGACTGCAAAAATATACCGATATCCACGATTTCCCCGTCAATGTGCATCATACTATCAAGCAGATGCCCGTAATCCGGCTGAGTAACATTGAACATATCCTGCATTGCTTTGCTTGTTAAACCTATTTTTTTACCTACAATCCGTGCGCCATTCCTCGTCTTCCTCTCGATCGCAGCAAGCTGAATACGGTACGCATCCTCAACCGATATGTCCGGGTATGTTTCTGTTAGCGGACGAATAGGTACTTTCGTTTTTTCGGCGTCCATTAGCTGTTGAGCGATTTCTTCATGTAGATGTGCTGTCATTTTCTTCTCACCTCTATGTTAATGCTTTTGAAAACGATTCGACTAATTCACGGCGATGATAGAAAATTCCGGTGCCGATTTGATCCTCTGTCCATGTAATCGTCGGAAAATCTGCATACGTGATGTACCCACTGGCGAACGCTTCATTCCTGTTGCCGGACGGATCGAAGAAGTATACGGTCTGTCCGCGTGTAATGCCATGTCGTGTTGGGGTAACTTCAATATTAATTTTATTTTTGGATAAAATGTCAGCCGCCTTCAATACCTCATACCAGTTATCCACATGGAATCCTGCATGATGGAATTTATTATCAGGCCCTTTTACAAATGCAAGATCATGCGCTGTATTCGTTATCGCAAGGAAACTGCCCAACATCTGCTCCCCGTCGACCGTGATAATTTTTTCCGTTTGCCTAAAGCCTAGTACCTCTGTAAAAAAGCGTGTTACAGTTTCGATATCATTACCTGTTAGCAAGGCATGATCGAGCCGATGCGGAGCAATTCCACGCAAATTATCCGGCCACGGATCAGGATTAGTAAAACCGGTCCCTGTCCCGACAAATTCGATATCACTATAAAGTTCAACTTCGTGACCTGTCGGGATTTCAAAGCGAATCGCTTCTCCTTCAGCAATACGAGAACCGTGTGAAATACGCCATGTCTTGCAACCAAATTGTTCGACTTTACGTTCAAGCACTTCCAATTCGTACGGGCCTTTTACTTTGAATGCCATATGATCCATTCCCGGTGCATCTGCTTTTTTCAAGATGATGCTGTGATGATCGTATTCATCCCAAGCTTTTAAATACACGCGCTCATTATCCCGTGCCATTTCTTCAAGACCAATAACATTCCTGTAGTACTCTGCGGATAGTTCCAAATCCATTACACGCAATTCAATTCGGCCGATACGCAAAATGCTGTTCATGCATCTTATCCCCCTGTCCATCAAATATTTCATGCAGACGTCTAATCCATTTCAGACAAATCTCTTTATGCTGCTCCAACTCTTGTAAGAACTCGCTTTCTACTTCAACGATGGACATGTCATTGGGACGAATACGAGAAACAAACATGTGATATTGGGAATCGATCATTGCCTCCGTTTCATACACACCCGGTTTTGGAAGAGTAAAATATCTATCTATACTAACTATGGCTGTCAAGTATCCCCCGCTTTGTCCAAAAGGATAAACGGAATGAATTCTCCCCTTCGTTTCATAAAAGCTTCCAAGATATTCAGGAATGCTTCCTACTTTGCCCACTGCAAGCATCTCTCTTATTCGTGTAGAACTAATTTTTCCGTCCGCCTGATTTACTTTTGCAACAGTCGTTACATCGAACTGTCCCCGACCGTGTCCTTTTATCGTGTCCATATTGCCTTCTCCCCTACATCCATACGTAAAATCAAAACCGGCAACAACATGTTTCACATGCAAGGCGAGCAAGTAATCCTTCACAAACTGTTGCGGCGAAAGAGCCGCAAACATCGGATTAAAACGAACGACATACAAGATGTCCACCCCAAGCCGCTCAAGCTTTTCTTGTCTCATGGTAAATGGCATTAAATAGCGGACCGAATGAGCTCCGTCTGAAAGCACTTCTTTTGGATGGGGAAAGAACGTAATGACAGCCAGGTTCAAATTTCTCTGCACAGCAATTTTCTTTGCTTTTGTAATAACCGTTTGATGTCCGATATGAACGCCATCAAAAAAACCAAGCGCTGCTACACAAGGGCTTTTTTGAATAGAGCCTTCTCTTTTTTCATGGGTAATCCATACGGTTTTCACACTCATTCCCCTTCAAAGTACGTTATTGTTCTACTAGCTCTTTTTCAGGGTTAATCCAGTTATTCACGGTCCAGCCGGTAAGATCGTATTCGCTTAACGCCTGATCAACAAAGCTCTTGTATGTGTCGCTATCCCCCATCGCATCAGCAAACTTTACCATTTCTAATCGAATGTTTTCCGTGTTGCCGCCATAGTTGATTTCATACAGCTCATGACGCCCTCCAAATTCCGTACCAACCGCATCCCAAATCATTTTGTACAGCTTCACACGTTCTTCTGCTTCAACCCCTGAGCCACGGTAATACTTATCTAAATACGGACGGAGTTCTGGATTCATGAAGTCCTCTGCGCTTGAAGGCAATTGTATTAAGCCGCCTGCAATCACTTGTTCAAAAATATTTTTTATTTTCGGCCATACGAATGGGGCAAGTGCACGATAGGTAGCTCCGTATTTCAAATTTGGCATAACCGTCCCGTTCCATCCTGGCATCGGATCGGTAGCCATTGAAGTAGAGAGCGACCAGAAAAGATTACGCCATGCAATTACTTCTCCGATATTAGCTTGAACACCTCGGAATTGATTCGTTCCCGCCTGTTCCGTCGCCTTAAGCAGCAGTCCTGCCATAAAGTCCAATTTAACAGCAAAACGGGTACAGCCCTGAAATGTAAAACGGTTAATAAAGCCGGTTTCCACAAAAAACTTGTTCGTCACATCAACGTTTTTATAAGCCAATACATTTTCCCACGGAACAAACACGTTATCGAGAACGATTACCGCATCGTTTTCATCGAAACGACTCGATAGCGGATAATTAAACGGAGAGCCTGCACGTGAAGCTTGCAATTCAAACGATTGGCGGCTAATCATCTTCACTCCAGGCGCATCCATCGCTACAAAGAAAATTAATGCATGGCTTTGGTCTCCATCACCCAAATCCGTCGGTCCATAATTGGAGACGAAATTATAATGAGTAAGTGCAGCAGACGTTCCAACCATTTTGGCACCGCTTACAACAATTCCATCATCACGTTCGGCAATTGCGCGTACAAATACATCCTTGTTTTCATGCAGTGATTTTGAACGATCAACCTGTGGATTAATGATTGTGTGATTAATGAACGGAAGCTCTTTGCCTGCTTTTTCATACCAGTGCCTCGCGTTCGCTTCAAAGCCTTGATAATAATCAGAATATGCGTTCAATTGAGCGGTAAAGGATGCCTTGTAATCAGGGGATCTTCCCATAAAGCCATAGCTTAACTTTGCCCACTCGGCAATGGCGTCCCTTGCTTCCAATAAATCCTGTACGCTTTTTGCTTCTTTAAAAAACTTATGCGTTGTATATCCTTGCTCTGTTTTTGTCGTCAGCACGGATGCTTTATTCGGATCATGTATTGCATCGTACAGTCTGGCAATGGAACGGACGGAATTGCGATAGGCAGGATGTGTGGTTACATCGTCGATTTTTTCTCCATTTAAATAAATGGTTCGGTTATCTTTTAAGCTTTCGATGTATTCTTTTCCATTCATCAATTTTCATCTACCTCCAGCTCAGCTCTTTATTTTGGCTATACATGCATGATGTGTATATGTAAATCGTAATGGATGTTTGAGAAACAAACTACGACATGACATGACTGAATTTTTATTATTTTCTGTATATTTATGTTGGTAATAATAAATTGATTTTTAATGAACGTTTGTACAAGCATATAAAATACAAACCGAAAATCATCCTGTAAAGATGTATTTTTTCGAGGTGTAAGAAATTCTTAACTTGATGGATATATTGTTGGACCTTTAGTAAGAATTAAATGTAATAGTAAGGAAGTTTTATCTAGAAGCGAAAAAGGAATAATTATCCAACTGAAAATCGTTCTATTTATTTCATTGTTCATACAATAGTTTGAAATATGGACCTATTTATCATGTTTCTGATTTATTTTCTTGGCTATTGTTGTTATCATCGTAAGCAAGTTAAATATCATATATATAATATTTGGTGTTTACTCCAGTTTTATAGCATTAATTTCTTATGTTTTAAGAAAGACAAACAATAAAAATGTGTAAGGAGAAATTGTTTTGAAAAAGAAAATGCTCGCTACAGGAATACTTGCTGCTGTCACGATGATATCCGCTTCACTGCCCTCCGCTTTCGCTGCTGAAGCTGCAGTGCCGAAAAAACAAATACTGCCGAACAAGTTCTATGCTGAGTCGACGGCTACGATTACAAAAGACGACGTAACAAAAATTTTCAAAGTGAAAGAATGGCACTTCTCTCACGATAAAAAATTCCGTCTTGAACTGACTGGTGATAATGATGATGTACGCTATATCGTTAATGATGGAAAACAAATTACATATTACAAGAAAGGTTCTAACATTGCCTTGGTTACCTCTGTCAAAGAAGGTCATTCTTCTCTGGACAAGCAAATTAGTGAACTGTTTAAGGGCGTAAAGAAGCTCGACGATTATACGAAAAAAGGGGAAGAAATAGTCGACGGTAAAAAAGTATACCACTTCACAACTGAAAAAGCGGAAAATAAACTAAACGCTTCCAATGTGTGGGTTGATGAAGAAACTGGACTTATCACTAAAGAAATCATCACCTATGGCAAGAATAATCAAGCTAAAGTTGTATACAGCGAAATCCAAGAAAAGCCACAATTCGAGAAATCTACTTTTGATTTAGATTTACCCGATAATGTAAAAATTAAAGAAATCGACATTACGAACTTGTAAATCACTGATTTGTTATGTGTTCTGTTTCTTTTCTCTTTGATTTCGAACTGGTTGTGAAAAACAAGAAATTTCCTATAAGAAAAGCGAATGTTCGCTTCATCAAACCTCTCTTTTACGATAAAAAAAGCGTAGCAAGGCTTAAAAACCTTTCTACGCTTTTCATTTAAAAGCTATCATCTTTTCGCTCTCTTCTCTCTCACTATCCTACAAAGACTAAACGCTCAAACGTTGTGCTTATGGAGTGTATGCTCTTTTGCCAACAAATCCCGATATGTCTCTCTTTCCACAACAATCGTTGATTTTCCCTCTTTAACAAATACAATAGGAGGACGTGGAATTCGGTTATAATTACTTGCCATCGAATAACCGTAAGCACCCGTGCAAAATACAGCTAATAAATCGCCGAATTGCACTTTAGGAACATGTATACCTTTTATTAAAATATCTCCTGACTCGCAGCATTTCCCTGCTATATCTACTGTTTCCTCATTTAGATGAGCGGCTTTATTGGCTACTATGGCTTCATATTTTGCTTGATAGAGGGCAGGACGCACATTATCTGTCATCCCTCCATCTACAGAAACATATTTACAAATCCCTGGTATTTCTTTAATCGCTCCGACTGTATATAGTGTCGTACCAGCCTCTCCTACAATGCTTCTCCCTGGTTCAACCCAAATTTCAGGTACTGGATAATCGATATTGTGAAAGAATTCTTTTACCGCAGACACGATCGCCTGAATGTATCCTTCTTCCGAAAGTGGCGTGTCTCCTACATGATACCGGATTCCGAATCCTCCTCCCACATTAAGAACTTCCGCAGTAAAAGAGAGTGACGAACGGAGCGTATCCAGGAATTTGACCATGATTGCTATCGTAGACTCAAATTTTTTTGCGTCTAGTATTTGTGAACCAATATGTGAATGAAGGCCAAGCAAATGAATAGACGATAGATTTAGCGCCCTATTCACCGCTTCATACGCTTGATTCGTATCCAAATCAAACCCAAATTTTGAATCCTGGCGACCCGTAGATATGTAATGATGGGTACCCGATTCAATCCCTGGTGTAATCCTTAGGAGAATCGGGACAATTTTCCGGTGTTTTTTCGCCAGGCGATCCAGCATAGATAATTCACAAAAATTATCCACCACAAAACATCCAATATCTGATCCTAACGCAAATTCAATTTCTTCCTCGGATTTATTATTTCCGTGAAAATGGATACGTTTGGAGGGAAAACCGGCTGAAAGAGCCGTATAAAGTTCCCCGCCAGAAACAACATCTAAATGCAAACCTTCCTCATGAATGATTTGACAGACAGCCTTGATACTTAAAGCTTTGCTCGCATACGCTATCTTAAAAGGCATTTCGGTTTTTTCAAAAGCCCGCATATACCGACGACACTTTTCACGGATGAGCCATTCATCATATATATATAAAGGCGTACCATACTGCTCCGCTAGCTGTACGCAGTCACATCCCCCAATCTCTAAGTGACCCAAAGAATTAATACGCGATGTTCCAGTCAGATACAACATATTCCCCCCTCTTGATTGTAAGGCATACGCTTCATTACAAAACTTTGCTTAAAAAACGTTGTGTTCTTTCATGGGAAGGCTGCTGAAATATTTGATCTGGCGGCCCCTCTTCAATGATATTTCCATTGTGCATAACAACAACACGGTCAGCCATCTCTCGGGCAAACCCCATTTCATGTGTAACTACCACCATCGTCATTCCTTCCATAGCTAAATCCTTCATGACGGACAATACCTCTCCAACCAATTCGGGATCTAATGCTGATGTCGGTTCATCAAACAACATAATATCTGGTTTCATGGCCAACGCTCTAGCAATTGCTACCCTTTGCTTTTGTCCTCCTGATAATTGATCAGGATATGCATTTTCTTTATCAAGCAATCCAACTTTTATGAGAAGTTGCCGGGCGTGTTCAATCGCCTGTTTTTTATTGACTTTCTTCACATGGATCGGGGCTTCAATAATATTTTCAAGAACCGTCATATGAGGAAATAAATTAAAATGTTGAAAAACCATCCCTACTTGTTCACGAATATGGTTTACATTTTCTTTTTTCGGATCAATTTTTTTGCCGGAAATAGTAATGGTGCCACCATCAATAATTTCCAAAAAATTCAGACATCTGAGAAGCGTGCTTTTTCCCGAACCACTGGCGCCTATGAGAACCACTACCTCACTTTTTGCCACCTCTATACTGCAGTCTTTTAGTACATGCAGATTGCCGAAGGATTTATTTACATTCTTTACTTCAATCATCGTTTCCTTCATGAACTTACGGCCCCTTTCCCTACATCTAGTCGACGTTCTACTTTATAAAGAATAAATGTAAAGAAAAGAACTAATATCAAATAATAGAGACCTGCAATGCTATAAGCCTCAAACTGTAGGAAGGTTCGGGCCGCTGTAGATTGAGAGGCTAAGTACAGTTCATTATAGCCGATTAATCCTACGAGCGAAGAATCTTTTAGACCGATAATAAACTGATTTCCCAATGGAGGGATCGCTCTCTTAAATGCCTGGGGCATAATGATTCTTCGCATGGCTAAAGAATACTTCATACCGAGTGAGCGTGCCGCTTCCATCTGTCCCTTATCGATCGATTGGATGGTGCCACGGAATATTTCTGCAATATAAGCTCCATTATGAATCGCAAGCGCTAATGATCCAGCCCAAAAGTCACTTAACATGATAATTTTTGTAATTCCAAAGTAAAGAACCATAATTTGTAGAATCAGTGGGGTTCCACGAATCACAATAATGTAAACCTTTGCTATACCTACCAGAATTTTAGAGTGGGAAATGCGGAAAAAAGCAAAAGCTAAGCCAATTATAATGGCAATGACCAGAGAGGTTGCTGTCATCTGAACAGTAAACCAAGCCGCCTTTAAAAAGCCGAACCATGTTTCTGAAAGCAATTGTAAAAATGGCTCCATGATTCCATTTCCTCCTCACTTGATTAGTTCGAAGTAGCTAACATGTCCTTATTAAACCATTTCTTACTAATCTCCAAATATGTTCCATCCGCTCTCATTTCCTCCAGCGCCTTATTTATCGCTTCTACTAATTCCTTGTTTCCTTTTTGTACAGGGATTCCGCATTTATCTACGTATACTGGTTGCCCTACTGCTTTCACAGGAATATTGCTTTCCTGAATCGCATGCTGTCCTACACCGAGGTCTGTAATGACAGCGTCGACCCGTCCTTCATTTTTCAACTCTTGCAGTGCAAAAATATCGGTTTCATATTCCCTTACTTTTCCGTTCGGACCTACCAGTTCCTGAGCAAAATCTTTGTACGTAGAAGCAGTAACGACTCCAACTACTTTTCCTTGTAAATCCTCTTTCCCCTTTATACCGGATGAATTGTTTTCATTTACGAATATAACCGCTTGAGAGAGGAAATATGGTTGCGAGAAGTCAACTTGCTTCGCACGCTCTTCAGTAATAGACATTCCACCAATGATTGCATCATATTTCCCTGCCTTAAGCCCTTGTAGAATCGAACCCCATGTAGTCTGAACCGGTACGGGTTGCAGCCCAAGTCTCTTGGCTACCTCATTTGCAATATCCACATCAAATCCAATCAGAGTGTTATTTTGGTCCGTATAATTATAAGGCTTCGCCATTCCACTCAGCGCAAACGTTAGTTTTCCTTCTGTTATCGTTTTGTATTTATTAGAATGTTCAGAATCACTTTTCGAAGTTGTATCTATCATCGAACTACACCCAAATAAAAACATGGACAAAAACAAGAGTAGCCCTATTCCCATTGACAGCTTCTTCATCGTTTGTTCCCCCTATTTTTTTGAAATTGCATACTCAAAAACTACCAAACCAATTTTTCCCAATGCTTGTTTAGCTTGTAAAGAATTCCCTCCCTTTGACAAAGCTGATATTGTAAATGTTCTTTGTCCTGTATATAAAATCCCTATATCATGCTGCCTATCATCATCCCATCCTGATTTGCTTGCAAACTCCCATCCAGGGGGGCTTCCGATTAGATTGGCTTGATGTGAAGGCAACATAGATGATAAGCCATTGCAGATTTGCTGCTTTTTTAGAATTTGAATCATCTGTTCACAAGCATGCCGTGAACGAAATGTTCCTGTGGCAAGCTTTTTCAATAAAGTAGATGCATCATCGGCTGTTATTACGTTCTTACTTTCTATGTGAACAGGGTAAATCATCATTTTGCGATGAAACTGGCTTTTTTCCATTCCTAACTCTTCCAGAGTTTCCTGAATACATTCCATTCCTACAAGATCAATTACTATGTTAGTTGCTGTGTTATCACTTTGTATAATCATTAAAGTAATTAAATCATATATAGTTAACTGAACCCCTGGAGTTAGATGCTGAAGAACCCCTGTTCCGCCCACCATGTCTTCTTTCTTCAAACATACATAATCATGTAAGTGAAACTGCTTTTTTTCTACAGCTGCAAAGGCAGCAGCCATAACGGGAACTTTTATGATGCTTTCAGCAAGAAAAGACTCCTGTGTATTCCATTCCCATCGCTTATCCTCATCCAAATCTTCAATCACAATCCCCCATGTTCCGCAGGTCTCCTCTATAAGTCGTGAAATGTAAGCATCTAATTGCTTCATACTCTTTCTCCTTTTTTACTTAGGTTAACTGTCTACGTATGACCTTTCCTGCTGTAGCGCCTGTAAAGCACCCATCTTTCACGACCCAAGCTCCATTAACCAAAACATGCTCAATGCCAACGCACTCTTGTAAAGGCTCATGATAAGTCGCTCGATCCAAAACAGTATTCGGGTTAAAAACAACAATGTCCGCTTGATATCCTTCACGAATCAGCCCCCTGTCTGGCAAACGCAAAAGCTGGGCTGGCGCATGGGTCATTCTTCGGACAGCTTCCCAAATAGGAAACACCTTTTTCTCTCTTGCATAATGCCCTAATACCCTTGGAAAAGAACCATATAGGCGAGGATGTGGTTTCCCTCCAAATACGCCATCCGAGCCAACCATTTGTAAAGGGTGTTGCATTGCCTTAATTACGTCTTCGTCTTCCCCCCAATGGATGATCATAGTGATAGCTGCCTCTTCTTCAATTAATAAATCCATTGCTGTATCGTCAGGACTTTTCCCCCATAACTTGGCAATTTCCGCCACACTTTTCCCCTGAATTTCCCGGTTTTTTTCTGATGCTACGGAGGCGATAACGATATTTTCCCATCCATTATTTTTTACTGTGTTATCGTACTCTCCATTATTCGCCATGTCCCATTTAATCTTTTCACGTGTTTGGGGATTTTGGAGTCGTGCTAACATGTCTTCCGTTCCTCCATCGTGCATCCATGGTGGAAGAACAGCATGAAAAACGGTAGAAGCGGCCGTATAAGGATATTGATCAAACGTTACTTCAACTCCCTCTGCACGTGCAGCATCCAATTTTTCTAGTGCTACCGAAAACTTATCACGGTTCACATTCCCACAAACTTTAAAGTGGGAGACATGGAGTCGCACTCCTGACATTCGTGCCACATCAATCACTTCATCTAACGCTTCAAGTGATTGATTACTTTCATTTCGGATATGTACCATAAAACAACCATCATACTTGGCTGCACTTTTACAAATTTCACTTAATTCCTCTTTATCGGCATACACACAAGGCGGATATTGAATGCCGGAGGAAACTCCAAATGCTCCTTGCTTCATCCCTTCCTCAACAAGTTCTCCCATCAGACGTATTTCATCGACCTTTGCCGCGCGTCCCTCAAATCCCATTACGAGCGTTCGGACGGCTCCATGCGGAATAAGATATGTAGCATTTCCCACCATTTTCATCTGATCCAGATAGCCTAAATATTCCTCCACCGTATTCCATGGCCAGCTTCCTATATCACCATTTAATCCTTTCAACTGTTTTTGCCATAACGGTTTTGTACTCTCAGAAATAGGAGCAACGGATATACCGTCTTGTCCAAATACCTCTGTTGTAATGCCCTGTAAAGCACGAATATAATGCACCTGCGGTTTCATGCACCATAAGTCAGAATGGGAATGCGGATCAATAAAGCCCGGGGAAACTACTAATCCGCCAGCATCTATTTCATATCTTCCTTTCTCCTCGATCCCTTTTTTTATCCTTCTTATTCTTCCATTAGAAACGCCAATATCTAACCTTGTCCACGGATTCCCACTTCCATCACATACCATGCCATTTCGAATCACAAAGTCAAACACTGTCATCTTCCTCTCCTTTAACAACATATTCAACTTTTCCTTATGAATTTTGTACAGTATCCGGTATCAACTCTACATTAATGTTGTACAATTGCCTCGGCCTCCCCCTGCTTACAGGTTGTTCTTCACCTACTATCACAGCTAAATTTCCTTGCTCCAGTTTGCTCAGGATTCTCCGCGCACTTCGCAATGTAATCCCAAATGCGTGAGACAAATCTAATGCTGAAATTCTATACTTCCCGTAATTCTGACAGAAGGAAATGATTTTATTTAATGTTCCCACACTTAATCCAATGTTGCGGGCTAGCTTTATTAAGTCCGGGTTATCCGAGCGAATGGAATACCGAATTTGATAATTATTCCCTAATGGCCCTAAGACCTCCCCATCGTGCATCATGACATAACAACTTCCTATACCTTGAGACTTCGCTTTTGACAATGCTTCCCTAGCCTTTCTTTCAGCTTCATTAGCAGACCTGCCAAACCCAATCCCAATATTTGCTTTTAAATGTAACCGATTCACAATTTCATCCAATAAGGGATATTCTCTAAAGTTATGGGTCGATTTCTCAATGACCCCATGCGTAGTAACAAAAGTAATCTCATCTCGATCCGACCAGTTAATAAGCGCTTGTATCTCTTCACTGTAGTCGATTAAAACTTGTTGCAACCCGAGTTTTTTGCGTTGAACTTCGTACTCCGCAGAACTTTGTCTCATAGAAAAGTCGTCAATCCAGATGATGCCAATGGCAAGTTGGGTCCCGCTTAGTTGAGAACTTTTCCCTTCTAGTTGAACTCTTTGTAAACATTCTCTAATAGTAGACCTGGTAGGGATAATCCTGTAGCAAGGTACACCTAAAGAGACTAATTGGTTGTATACGGAAGCTACACAAGTGAGTACAACCTCTACTTGTTTTCTTTTCCATAAATCATAATGAAACATCATGATATCAGTGGATGTAAGGTTTATTTGATATTCTTTTATAAACAACTGCTCAACCGATATTTCTAGCTCATGAAGTCTATCCAAAATTTCTTCTTTTTTTAAAATATCAATGCTAAATCTAATGCCATGGTCTTTTTCTTTGTATCTGTTATCACGAAGCATTTGAAAAAAGGCACGATATAGGCTGGTCCCTGTGTGGGGAAGGTAGATCATCGGCTTTTGAATTTCTACCTGTTCGCGGGTAATCTGGTATGGAATAGGTCCAGCAAATAAAAATACATCAGTCGTTTCTTTATTTTGGTGTACAAGTTCCAGCGTTTGATTTATGTCCTGGTAACTACACGTTTTTATGTTCAACTCAGGGAAATGTTGAGCTTCGCTTACAATTTCTGACACAAAGTCAAATGGCGTAAATAAGGTAACCTGAATCTTCATGTATCTCCCTTTCCATCTAAAATTGACTAATTATTCTTATTATTTATAGTATGCACATATGTAAATAAGGTCAATTTCCGTTAATAGACCTTATTTAATCGTGCGATAAACCTTATATGATAGATTGGCTTTTGTATTGATATTCCAGGTAATATAAGACAAAAAAGATGCAGGCAAGAATGCGCTGCATCTTATATATTAAGGACCTGTCTATTACTACAATGAGTATAGTGCTCGAAAAAACAAAGGCAAGGCATGCAATGATTATGTTTTTTAATGGTAAGACTGCCAAAAGGCTCCCCCTGTATCAATAATATCCATAATTTCGCTATATGGAATACGGAAGGTTGGAAATCCGGCCGCATAGGGAGCGATTTCATACGGATAGAAATAAATGTACAGTGCATCACTATCCACATAGAAAGGCTGATCAGGCTTGATTCCCTTATACTGATCTAGCCATACATAGGAATATTTCTCGTTCGTCTTAATTTGTTTTTCAATAATAGCACTTAGTACCGCTACATAATCAACGTCTCTTCTGAACAAATCTTTCAGCTCGTAAAACCGGCCGCTCACTATATCGACGTGAGGATAGATTTCCGTTGGCATGCCATGAGCTGCGCCGAATGGATAATTGTAAGCAGCAAGCTTGAGCACAAGTAAATGCTTCCTAAAAAATGGACCGTCAAAATCGCCGAAATAATTATAATCAAGCTGTATGTCAGCGGGAATATCCTTTACCTCTGACAGCTTCTTCAGCTGCGCATTGACAGATGCCTGAATGTTTTTATCCGTTATTCCCGATACTTGTGGATAATAGACGAGATAGTCCTTATTCGGTTTGTATTTTTTCTCCTGTACCTCGTACGTTCCTCCTAGAGGGATTACCGTATTCTCTCTCCATACCGTCTCTCCCGCTTTATTCAAATACGAAATCCTCTGATCAACGTTCGCCTTAATCACTTCTCCTTCCAGAGACAATGTTCCCATACCGGCGACAACTGGCCACCCGCTTGCCCTCCGCCCGCTCGTATTTATAAAAAATGTATTGGTATCATCATAGGCAGAGGCTAGCCCTTCTTTATAAGGCAGAACACCTCTATATATAAAGTTGGTAAGCTGATTTCCATTCGTGTCGTAAATAGCATACTTTGAGCCAACAAACGGTTTATCCTCATCTACTGGTATGCCGACAGCAAACCGTTCCTCGCCTAACTCTTCGATATCGTTGTATTGCGGCTTGATGATAAACGTACCCGCTTTATCGATCACACCATACCGGTTATGGTAATCTTCCGCAACATTTACAATCGCTCTTCCTTTCTGAAAGGGCTGTACCCCCGTATAGCTAGGAGGAAGCACAACCTGGCCGCTTTTATTGATAAAACCGTACTTTCCTTGCTCCGTTTCTTGAAATGCCAATAGTCCGTCTCCTAGAGTGCCAACAAAAGCATACGGATAGCGTTCTTCGATCCCCCCTTTTTTATTAAGTAAGGCATACTCACCCTCTTTTACTTTTACAACGGCATATCCTCCTTGGAAATCATTCGCATACGTATAGATTGCCGGAATAACCTCCCGTCCCTCCACATCCAAATAGCCGTATTGCATCCTCTGATTTTGAAATACGGCTCTTCCTTCCTGAAATGAAGAGATATATGCATACGGCTTGGCGGTAATTTCCCGACCCTGCTGATCGATTACCCTTGATCCAGATTTATCCTGTACGATGGCCAGCCCTTCGGAGAACGGCTGAATGAAGTCATATTTCGGCCTTACAATAAATTTCCCTGCTTCATTAATTATCCCGGAACCTTCTTCCTTCTCTACGATAGCCAGCTTATTCTCTTGAAAAGGGTAGGCATAGCTATATTCCGGTGGGATAATAAAATTTCCCATGGAATTGATGTACCCCCACTTCGTCCCTCCGACTTCCTTAATTCGAGCCGGATACAATGACACGTTCCTCATCCTGCTTTTTGATAGTGCTTGTTCTTTTAAAGCAAGCAGTTCTTTTTCTGAAGGATAGGAAGAATGCAGGGCAAGAGCAGCATCAACAGCTTGCAAGGCCCGCCTTGGCATACCTGCCTTAAGCCACGCATCGGCGAGGTAATACCAATAAAATGCCGCCTGCGGCTCTTCTTTTACTCTTTCTTCATAATAAGCGGCAACCTTCTTAAAATAGTATGGATATACATCAGGTGCCGAGATCAGCTTTCCGTCTTCCCAACGGTAGACATCTACCCGATACGCTTCTCCTGTATCGTGCTGCCATAACGCGATTTCAGCTTTTCCATCCTTCCCATTCTTTCCGGGCATATCCTCCACTTCAATCCGACTATAATACACCCCGCCGACTACTTTGTTGAGCACTTCGTCCGTATACGTAAAAATGTTGAGCTCGGACCAGATTGCTCCTGTCTGCCAACCGATGAGCAAATCCATAGCTTTATCACCTGTTACCAGAGCTGTATTTAAGTACGTAATATCATAGCCTGGTCCTTTTATTGTTGCTGCTTTATACCAGGTATGATTGTAATGTTTTATAATCATTACATATGGCTGACCTTCCCATTTATACCCTGCTATAATTTCTGGAATACCATCGCCATCCATATCAGCTACACAAACAGCCGCTTTTCGGTAAGGTTCCGCTACTACACTTAGCTTGGCGCCTGGAGGTAGATACCTCCTCACTAAAGCCATGATGCTAGCGTCCATCTCTTTCCCACCTCTCAGATTCTTTCTCTTATTCCTATGTCGATGATGATTGTTATATAAGAAAAACTCGTGGGCTTGGCCGCTCATCCATTAAAATAAAAACCGAAATGCAGCCAAATATAGCTTCATTCCGGTTTCCGTTGCAATACTCTTTTTATATATGCTGCTGACAAAAAAAGCATTCCGCTTAGCAGGGTAATAGATGCAAAGAGAAGAGCTCCGTTGTAATTCCCTGTTCTTGTCGTTAGCACGCCAGCTATTATAGGTCCCATAATTTGCCCAATTCCATAGGAAACTGTTAAATAACCAATAATTTTACTGCTGTGTTGCGGGAAAATATTCCGCGCTTCCGATATCGTTAACATGGTGATGCCCATAAATGTCGCTCCAAATAAAAGAGCACCCGTTAACACTCCTACTGTACTCGGAAATATGACAGGTAATATAACCCCAATCATTTGGGCAACGTAAGCGGCATACAATGCTACTATATTGCTGTATTTTTTGGCAATGACTGCCCATATCCAACAGGAAGGCGCAGCAGCTACGCCTACAAAAGCCCAGCTCAGAGCGGAAAGAGTACCTAAACCAGGAATTCCCTCTACCATAGCTACCAAAAATGTACCGCTCACAATATAGCCCATTCCTTCGCACCCGTATGAGGCAATCAGCCCTATCAACAAGCCCTTTTTTCCTGTAGAACCATCAATCCGCGTCGCTAACTGCTCCGTTCTCACTAAACTAGGAACTTCCCGCATAAATACCACCGGAAAAATACCAATGAACATCGCTATAAAACCCAAACCTACCCAGGTCCATTCCCATCCCCAAAAATCATTTAGAATTGGTACAATCAATCCGGTTAAAAAAATACCGATTCCTACACCGCTATAAAAAAAACCTGACCACATTGTACGGCCTCGTTGCTCTAAAGAATCCAAAACAATACTAGCGACAAACACAAATACAACTCCACTGCTAAAGCCGGATATCAATCGTAAACCAGACCAATACATGAAGTTCTCTGTTGTTCCCATAAGAATTGTCGTCAAGATGCTTATAAGTAAATATACCTTTACATAAAACGATTTTCCTTTACGCCACGCAAGCATACTGGCAGACAAAGCACCAAGAAGATATCCTAGGTAATTATATGATGCAAGGTAGCCAGCCATTGCTTCCGAAAAGTGAACGTGACCCTGCATAATAGGTAAAATAGGGGTGTAAGCAAACCTGCCAATCCCCATCGCAACCATAAGCGAAATAATGCCTCCTACAAGGGGGATAATTGGATTCTTTATATGCATTTTATGTCCCATCGATAACCCTCTCCTATGAACATATTCTTTTCATTTATCATAATCGTGGTAAAATCAATAAGTAAAATGATACTTTTTTATGTTTACCATCAAAAAAAGTGATATCAGAGAAAATGAGGGGAACGATATGAATCTTGAAGATCTGTATACTTTTAGCGTAGTTGCCAAAGAACAAAACATTTCAAAAGCGGCTGAGAAATTAAATTTTGTTCAATCCAATATCACCGCAAAAATTCAACGTTTGGAAAAAGAATATCATACGCAGCTCTTTTATCGTCATAGACATGGCGTTTCTCTTACTTCAACCGGTAAGACCCTTCTACACTACACAGAAAAAATATTACAGCTAATGGAGGAATCAAAAAAAGAGATTACCTATCCGAAATTCCCATCTGGAACACTTACAATTGGGGCTATGGAAACCACTGCCGCTGTAAGGTTACCTCCACTTCTTTCCGCTTATCATAAGAAATATCCTGAGGTAGATTTGGTTTTACAAACAGATAGTACAGATCAACTTATAAAAAAAGTGATAAACCGTGAAATCGAAGGTGCGTTTATTGCTGGTGAGATAAACCATCCAGCATTGGATGGAATAGACGTCTTCGAAGAAGAATTAGTCATCATATGCAACAGTAATCACCCATCAAATATAGAAGACACAAACTATTTGAGGAAACAAAATATTATCGTTTTTAAATCAGGATGCTTTTATCGAAAAGTATTGGAAGACTGGCTACGTTCCAAAGGAATCATTCCTGAAAAAATGATGGAGCTAAATACACTGGAAGGAATAGCGGGGTGTGTCAGGGCAGGTTTAGGCATATCTATGCTAACAAAATCAGTAGTAGACGAACGTAATCAGAACAAAGAACTGGTACAATATCCTTTGCCTCATAAGAAAGGGATAGTAACAACAAGGTATGTTTATCATAAAGACAGCGTAAAGACACCTGCGTTTCATGAGTTTGTTCATATGCTTACATCAGAAAAATGCAATGCTGGTTAATTTTTTACAGTTTAAAAAAGGCATTCTGAACAAATCGAATGCCTTTTTTCTTAAGCTAAATTTTTATTCAATCAGTTTACAATCGATTGTGTAATTTTCCTTTTCCATCTGCTTTACGGAGAGGGCACAGATTACGGTCCGCGCCCTAGCACATATACCTCGCACACGGCTGGAAGCTTAGCAGCTGTGGAGTTATTGGGCTTCCTGTTCGCAAACGACTATGTCATTCTGCAATATACCATTCCATTCCAGAACGGTCAGAATCAATGCTTTCGTAACCTCATATATGGATTCAATCTCTACATACTCGTCCGGTCCATGTAAATTAGCACCATATGGGCCATAAATCACCGCAGGAATTCCTTTTCCTGCATAGAAAGCAGCATCGCACACAGCCACAAATCCTTCATATGTCGGAGACCCCCCCAACCGTCGTTGACTCGTTGCTAGGGCAAAGACCAATGGATGATCTACCGGTGTATTGACTGGTGGAAAATCGACACCTCGCACGCCCCACTCTATTTGTGGAGGATGCTGCTGTAACCAGCGATCCGTAGCAGAGACGCTATGGACGGCGGCCTCAAATTCTTTTTTAATGTCTTCTGTTGTCTCTGTGGGTAAATATTTAATATCAAATTCCATGGCACAATAATCGGGAACAATCGCAGGATTCGTTATAGTTTCAGGACGTCCGTCTTTCTCTCCAGAACCGGCCAGCATAATGCCCGGATTAATCGTAGTAATCCCTGGCGGAAGCAGAGGATGCGACTTACTCAATCCCCAATCTTTTTCTAACGCTAAAACCACCTGCATGATTTTCAACGATTTTTCAATTACGTTGACTCCTGTTTGTTCATAACCGGGATAAATATGACTGTATCGCCATCCGGTATGTGCTGAAGCTCCTTTGACGATGACGCGCGCCCACTGCAATCCCCCTTCTACAGGATTGATCTTTTCATTGGTCGGTTCTGTTACAATAACGCCATTCCCTACATAGCCCCGCTCAAGTACAGAACGTGTACCTGCACCTCCGCTTTCTTCGTCAATCACAATATGAAGCTGAAGATCCGAAGACAGTTCGATACCCATATCAAGCATAAATTTAGCCGCCATCATATTGCTTACAACACCGGCTTTCATATCACATGATCCCCGCCCATACAACTTTCCATCGTGAATCTCTCCTGCCCAAGGATCAAAATTCCATTCGGACACACTTCCTACCGGTACAACATCCACATGTCCGTTCAAAATAAAGGAAGCTTTTTCTTTCTTCCCCTCTACAGTTGCAACGACATTCGGTTGATTTTCGTAGACATCCCATTTATCTACGGTAAGTCCCCACGATACCAACTGTTCTTCAATAAAGTTCTGCAGCTGAGCGCTCTCGCTTTTGCTCGGAGTGTCCATAAAGTTGGGGTTTATACTTTTGAAACGAACCATTTCTTGCAGCAAGCCTATCATAAATCCCCGATTCTGCTCTACCCACTCATTCACACGCGCTGTCCAGTTTGTTTTCATCCTTATGGACCTCCTTTAAAACATATCGCACCGTCCGCTACTTAAAATCGTTGAGAAAAAATACTCCTCTCCCATTCGCTTACCTGCTGACAATACTTGTTCCATTCGGTTCGCTTTACTTTAATAAACTCTTCCCAGATTTCACGACCGATGGTGTCAGCCAAAATCGTGTCTTCACTTAGGCTTTGAACCGCTTCATCCAATGTACGCGGACCCCATTGTACGCCTTTTTCGAACATACTGGCTTCACTTAACGTACTTGCATCCACATCGAGCGGCTCTCCTGGATGAATACGGTTGCGAATGCCATCTAACCCAGCTGCCAGCAAGCAGGCAGAGAGAAGATACGGATTACATGTGCCATCCGCACCACGGAACTCAAACCTTCGTTCCCGCCGCTTTTCTGGAATTCGTACCAGCACAGAACGATTTGCAGAGCCATAGCAAA
This sequence comes from Aneurinibacillus migulanus, assembly GCF_001274715.1. GTDB lineage: Bacteria > Bacillota > Bacilli > Aneurinibacillales > Aneurinibacillaceae > Aneurinibacillus > Aneurinibacillus migulanus. The sequence goes on from NZ_LGUG01000004.1 coordinate 3,918,944, forward strand.
TATGGGCAGGTGCCCAAGTACCCGGTTGCATTCGTTTATATGAATTTATGCTCGGGGCTCCAATCGCAATAAGAGAGCGTCCGTGTTTAAGTAGACCACCAATAAAGTAATAAGCTTCCTCTGATAAATCTAAACCTCGGGCATCGGCAACATCTTTAAATAAATTTTCTCCCGCTTTGTTGTACAGACTGATATGCACGTGTAACCCGCTTCCTGACAGATGTTGAAATGGCTTCGGCATCAGTGTCCCAATCATGTCATGCTTACGTGCGATTTGTTTAAACAAGTGCATAAACGTAACTTGATCGTCCGTTGCTTTTAGACACTGGTCATAACGCAGATTAACCTCTACTTGACCAGGTCCATATTCACTTGAAATCTGTTCAGTTTTTATCCCCATCTTTTCTAGCGAATACACAAACTCTTGAATGAAGTTCTCCTGAATATCAACACCATCAGTAGAAAAGCAATGGCTAGTATCTGCCGGTACCAATTGCCCGTTCTCTTCTTTGAGCAAGTACGCTTCCTGTTCATAGGCCATGTAGATGTTACCGTTCACAAGAGCTTCGACTTCTTGCAGAATTCGTTTTAGCGCATTTCGAGGACATCCAGGCCATGGATCACCATTAATATCTACCAAATCACACAACATACGCGCTGTATTTTTACGATAAGGAATAATGGCAAAAGTAGAAGGATCCGGAACCGCAAAGAAATCTCCATCATTTGCGCCATACATAGGATTAGGAATATACTCGTCAAACATATCAAAGCTCATAATCGCCGTACTGAAATTAATACCTTGCTCCATGGCACTTGCCACATTCTCTTTGCGAATGGTTCGGCTTCGCGTAACCCCCGTATAATCCAAAAATTCAATACGCACAAATTCAATTTGATGTTCTTCCATGAGTTGCAAGACTTGAGCTTTGGTATATGTCATGTAATCTCTACTCCTTCTGTTAACCAATCAAAGGCAAATTGTGTTAAGATTTTTGCACCTACTGGCAGAATCGCTTCGTCAAATTGGAATTTTGGATGGTGCAAGTCATACGTGTTTGTATCTTCTTTGCGAATACCTAAACGAAAGTAAGCACCAGCAACTTCTTGGGCAAAGTACCCGAAGTCATCAGCTCCCATGGAAGGAGACTTTAAAGTATAAACAGCATCTGTCCCTATCATTTTGCGTATGCTTTGTGCGAGCACATTGCATACATGCTCATCGTTGACAACCGGGGGAATACCATCAGCATACTGAATCGAAACTTTCCCTCCAAAGCTTTCCACTACATGTGTCACAAAAGTAAAAAAGTCTTGTTTTACCTGCTCCCGTAAATGTTGCGTAGTCGTCCGAATGGTTCCTTCTAGTCTTGCTTGATCTGCAACAATATTATTTGCAGTACCCGCCTGTATCCTGCCAACATGCATAACAACAGGCTCAACAGGATCACACCGTTTGGTTGCCAGAAATTGCAAAGCCCGAACGACTTCGGCTGCAATCGCGATCGCATCTACCGCTTGATGAGGACGGGCTCCGTGCCCGCTCTTTCCATGAACAGTCATTACAAAATCATCACAGGAAGCTGTCATGGCTTCTGATTTAATACCGACTGTACCGAATGGAAGATACGGCCACAGATGCAGAGCTACCACCGTGTCGATATTCGGATTTCGCAACACCCCTTGTTCAATCATTTGTTTGGCAGCACCATCTGCTTCCTCCCCCGGTTGAAAAATACAACGTACCATTCCGCTAAGCTGAGAACGATGTTTCCAAAGGTGATATACGGCACCCAATAAAATGGTCGTATGTCCATCATGGCCACACGCATGCATAATTCCTGGTTGCCTGGAAGCAAACGGAAGGGCTGTTTCCTCTTGAATCGGAAGAGCATCAATGTCCGCCCGTAAGGCCAGATGCAGACCCTTACCACTCTCTCCGTAAATATCTACAATAACCCCTGTAGCTCCAAACTGTTTATAGGGTATCTCCCAAGCTTTCAATTGCTCTATAATATAGGCACAGGTTCGATGTTCTTGAAAAGATAGCTCGGGAAACTGGTGCAAATGCCTTCGAATTCTATATAACTGCTCTGTCATGTTGTTTTCCCATTGCCACATGTTCTCACCCTTTCTCTACTTCACGTTTGTCTGCGCGTCACTTGATTCATAAGGATGTTTATACCGATCTGCCTTATTAAACTTCTTAAACAATACATACAAAATGCCCATCCAAATCATTCCCCGCACAATCGTCATGGGCGAACCGATGAAATTTCCAAAGAACACAATGCCAATCCCGATAAATCCAAGAATCGGAAATAATGGATACAACGGCTGCTTCCATGGCAATGCACTTACTTCCTCTTTTGCTTTCTTGCGATAAAGAATAGCCGCAATGAGCGCCAGTGTCCATGACACCATCCAAGCAAGGACGAGCTGCATGGAAAGCTCCACATACAAAAAGTCTGGATTAAAATGACCGAGAAGAACCAATCCTACGGAACACGCCCAAATAAAGAGAATGCCATATACAGGGGTCTTAGTTCTCGGATGTAAGTAGCCGAAAAAAGCAGGCAAAAATCCTTCTCTCGCTTGAACAAAGAAAATACGAGAAGCAGCATACAAGGTTCCCATTAGAATACAGGTTGCTGCTGCAATCCAGGCCGCTACGTTCATAAACAAAGCTCCGGCCCATCCAAAAACTTGACCCGCTGCTTCGGTAAAGGGGGAGCTCTCCATCGTGAATTGATTCCACGGGATAATCCCCTGTAAAACGATTTGAGCAAACGTATATAAAAGTAAAAAGGTAATACTGGACCAAATGAGAGCACGAGGTAAATCACGTGGATTGCGGCACTCTCCTCCAGCCGTTGTTAAAGTCACCGCTCCTAAGTAAGCGTATGTTCCAAGCGGGATAGCGGCCCAGAATCCACTCACTCCATGCGGAAACATAGGGGAGAAATGCTCCAAATTGACATCCTTGATACCGATAAGCGCAAAAGCTACCATAACGAGAGTAAGTATTAATACTAGGTAAAGTTGTGTCCGAGCAGCAATTTCTGTACCAACAATATTTAGCAGAGCAAACAAACTAATGAAAAAGACGCCAAATACCGTAGGCCACCACGCACCTGTTAACTGGGGGAAAAACCATTGAGTAATCGTACCAAGTGCAATACCAACACTGCCACCGGCAATTACCCATCCAATGGCAAAGGTAAAGCCGGCAAGAAATCCCCACCATTTACCCATAAACCGTTCCACCCATACGGACATTGCACCTGCATTCGGCATACCAACAGCCATTTCAGCTAGTGCAATCATAAGACAAAACTGGGATAGCCCGGCGATAAGATACGCAAATATAGCACTTGGTCCCGCAGTTGCGATACCTTGTCCCATCAGAAGAAAAATTCCGTCTCCAATCACGGCTCCCACACCTAAAGCCCAAATATGCCAAAAGCCAAGCTTTTTAGGCATGAGCTCTATATTACTGTCTTGCTTCATACAGATGCTCCCTGTACGTATTTTCAAAATTTTGATGCAGCACAAGTTCGGCAATGTGCAGCGCCACTTCTTCATTCATATAATCTTTTTGAATCCAGCTCATTAGTACCCGCTCTAGACATTCTTTAAAAAGGTGGACTCCTAGCCAATTCATTTCAGGAATAGTAAACGCATCTGAACCATACATCACTTTATGGAACGGCGCCATTTCAAATACTTGTGAGATAATTCGCTCCACTCCATGACCAGCAAACGGGGTTTGTAATGAAATGTCCATATAAACATTAGGTAAGATACTGACAATAAAAGCCGCTTCCTCCATCCAGGGATAGCCACCATGAACCAGATGAACTTTGGTGTCTCGATACCTTTTGTCCCGTAACATATCCAGAAGAAAGGACGGGCTCGCTTTTGGTAATACGACTTCTCCATCGCCAACACCTGTATGGATATGCATGAATTTATTGGCTTCTGTACACACTTCCATAGCAATGTGGAGACAATAATCACGCAACGCCTTTACGCTAGCTCGTTCATTTTCTCGAAACTCAGGGTACTGATCAGCGGCTGCTCTTTCGTCTTTCGGCGCAATCTCCAGACCGCTTCGGTATGCAATGATTGTCTTTAATCCGAGAATATGTCTTTGCTGAAGAGCCTGTTGCAAATCGGCTCGATATTGCTCAGCAAAGGTGAAAAAATCGGCCGTCTCTTTACTGAGCCGTACCATGACAGACTCGATTCGATACACTTCCCATGATGCTATACCGCTAAGATTGTCATATGTCTCTTTCGGTATCTGTGGTGTGGGGTATCCAAAATCCAATACCAAACCTCTCAAATTCGCGTCTTGAAATAGTGCTCGTGTATATTTGGAAAAATCTCTTGCTCTTTCATTTCGAATTTCTACTACCTCTTCTAGAACAGGACGACAGGAAAAATACCGAGCTAAACGCTGAAGTGTAATTTGCATATACATGTTCGATCCTGGAAAAATCAACTGCTGCTCCTGCTGCTTCTGAAACATTTCTGGGATAACCGACAGCGACAGCTTTCTCATAAATTCATCTGCTGTAAACGGCTGTGTATTGGGTACATACGGATGCGCATGCACGTCAACGACGTGTATGTTTTGTAATTGCTGCTTCATAAGTAAACCCTCCTTTATCTGCTTTGCCAATGATAAAAGCAACAAGCATGCCAACCCTAAAGTCAATAAAATTGCCTTTTTCCCCCCTTCAATTCCGAAAAAAATCTTTCGGGGAAAAAATTTTTTCGAAAGATTTTTTTCTGCCAATTTTAAATATTTGCTTTTTTAAAATTAAAACTGTATAGTAATGATAAAATTTTGTACAAAGCAGTAAAAAAAGCGAAAAATTCTTTTCTTTTAGGAAGTGATTTTGCGATGGAATCTTCTCTTTCTTTAACAACCATCTGGAATTTTTGTTCAGAAGCTATGATCCTAACAAATGAGTCCGGGGAAGCTTTTGCGCTAAACCGCGCAGCTATGCGCTTATTTTCATTTACATCGGGCAGCATGGAGAGCGTGTCAATCTTTGAACTTATTCCTGATCCTTCTTTTTCAAAACACTTTAAACCTCGTCAGCCAACGACCGGGATTTCTCTTCTCTTAGGAACACAAGAGTTAAACATCAGCGTTGTCCCTTTCTCTGTCTCATCCGCTTCTTACTTCCTGGTCATTATTAAAAATATTACCGAACAGCAAAATTTAAAGTACCAACTCCAATCTGCCAAAGAGACGATCCGATTTTGTGAGATGATTTTCGATGAGATGAGCGAAGGAGTATGCGCTATTGATACGCAAGGAAAGATTCAATTTTATAATAAGAAGATGGGGACATTGGACTTACGAGAACCGCAGGCCGTAAAAGGAAAGCGGATATTTGAAGCCTGGCCAAATATTACAGAAGAGACAAGTACGCTGTTTACCTCTCTTCGCCTAGCAAAGTCGCTAAGCCAAAGGGAAGTTCATTTTACAAATACAGGGAAAGCAATCACTACAGTGGCTCGTACCATCCCACTCAAAGTTGACGGAAAAAACATAGGTGCTGTGCAGATTTCCTCCGACATTACGGAGAAAAAGCATCTAACGGAAATGATTCGTCAACTGCAAACACAGGGAGAGACAGTCCCAACCAATCAAAACGAAGATAAACGAAAAAAAATTAACAACCACACCCGCTTTCAATTTCAAGATATCGTTTGCTCTAGTCGTGAGATGAGAAAAACAATAGAACACTCTTATCGTGCTGCACGCTCTTCTTCTAATGTTCTTATCACGGGGGAAACAGGAACAGGAAAAGAATTATTTGCACAAAGCATTCATAACGAAAGCAAAAGAAGGGACAAGCCTTTCATCGCACAGAATTGCGCTGCGCTACCAGAAAATCTATTAGAAAGTTTACTTTTTGGAACCACAGCTGGAAGTTTTACTGGTGCAGTAGATCGAGAAGGATTATTTGAACAAGCACAAAGAGGTACCCTTCTCCTTGATGAGATTAACTCTATGAGCCTAAACTTACAAGCAAAGCTGTTACGTGCCTTACAAGAAAAAAAGATTCAGCGATTAGGCTCTTCTCGTGTAATAGACGTAGATGTACAAATTATCGCTACAATAAATGAGGAACCATTAAAAGCGATCGAGGAAAAACGATTACGGGAAGATTTATTCTATCGTCTAGGTGTCGTACATATTTCTATCCCACCCTTACGTCAGCGAAAAGAAGATATTTTAGTGTTAATCGATCATTTTATTCAGAAGCATACAAAGAAACTAGGTGTTCATGTAAAGGGAATGGACCCGGATATCCAGAAATTTTTTCTAGATTATCAATGGCCGGGAAATGTGCGGCAGCTAGAACATGCCATTGAAGGGTGTCTAAATCTTATTTATGATGAAGAAATTATCACCTTTGAGCATCTCCCGCCAACATTTAGGGATAAAATGTTGGAGTTGCTCGCAGAACCCATCTCTCCTTCTCCAGAAGGTTTTTCATATGTTCCTCAATGGGAAGGAACCCTGGCTGAACAATTAGAGAAAATAGAAGTGCTTCTCATCGAAAAAGCATTGCAAGAAGCAAACGGAAATATCACAAAAGCTGGGGGCAAACTAGGGATATCACGTCAAAACTTAAACTACAAACTTAAGAAGTACCAAATCTCTTTTTAAAAATGCAATAAATTTAAAAGCAATATTCAATATTTTTACGATTCACACGCCCTCGCAAACCCATATCTTACGATAAATAAAAAGAATCCATTTTGAAAAAAGATTGATCAAAATGGATTCTTATCCAAAGGATACCGTTAAACAGCATCCATTTCATGTATTATGCTTCGCCCTTGTTTTTTTCGCTTCTTTCGATTTTTCCTCCAGATATCCACACCCTCAAAAATGGAATAAAGAACAGGAACAAGAACCAAGGTTATTATTGTATGGAAAATCAATCCTGAAATCACAATGGTAGCAATCGGCGCTTCTAACGCTCCCCCCTCTGACATTGCTAGTGCAAGGGGAAGCATCCCCAGAATAGCGGTAAGCTTTGTCATTAAAATCGGCCGTACACGGTTCCGCACCGCTTCTAGTATCGCAGGCTGCAATTCTATCTTGTCACGGTTACGTAGTAGATTAATTCGATCAATAAGAAGAATGGCGTTAGAAACCACAATACCAATCAGCATAATAACGCCTACATAGCCTAATTCATTGAGCGGTCGTTGTGTAATTACAAGTCCTACTACTACACCGACAATTGCCATAGGAAGCGATAGCATAATAATAAACGGATGACTAAGTCGATTAAATTGCGCAACCATAATCAAATAAATCATCCCGATAACAGTCAGGAGGGCCATAAAAGCACTCTGAGCATTTTCGCCTTGTTGTTTTAAGGTCCCTGCCATTTCAATGCTATATCCTGTCGGCACAGAAATTCCTTCCAATTTTTTCGTTACTTCTCTGCTCACCGTTCCCGGATCAGAGCCAATAATCTCGGCATGTATATTAGCAACGCGTTCGCCATCTTTATGAGCAATACTCTTTAGGGATTTACTGTATTTCCAATCTATCAAATGAGTGAGTGGTACATTCACTCCTTCCGGTGTCGTAATGTTAATTTGTCGCAGTTGTTCCGGATGCTTCATTAAATTCTCCGGGTATCTGGCAACGACATCAAGCTCCAGCGATTCAAGTGTAAAGCTTGTGATGGACTCTTCATTCACAAAGCCCTCAATTTGTGTCATCAGACTTTGTTGGGTAATCCCCAGCTGGTTCATAATGTCCTGACGCGGAGTAAGAATAACTTTTTCTTCTCCAGCACTAAAATCGCTGCGTGCATTTTTTACGCCTGGTATGGTGGCAAGCATTTCTTCCGTTTTTTCGGAAAGCTGGTGCAGTACTTCATTATCTTTTCCTTTAACTTCNNNTTATTCATATAGGATTTCTTCTTTCGGCCGCTTCCGCTCTTTTATCTCGATCAGATTCATATCGATTCCTAATGACTGTTTATCTGTCGTAATATACAGGTCTTTAATTTCCGGAATTTTTTTAAAGTCCCGCTCGATTTGCAGTGTTTTAGAAAGTGCACTCTCCAGCGTCTCCCCGCTTTGTAGCTTTACACTGGCATATACATGATTTTCATCTATATCATTTATAGAACTCATCTGCACCATCGGGGAAATCATAAGTGCCCCGGCAAATAAACAACCCGCTAGAATCATTGTAATGATGCGATGGCGTAAAGCCAGGGCGGTAAGATTAACAAAGAAATTTGTTACTCCCGAAGCACGGCCCTCTGCTTCCTGGTGCATCTGTTTATCTTTTTGTAGAAAACTGTTGGAGAAAACGGGAACAAATAGAAGCGCTGCAACGGTAGACGCAAGAATCGCCACCGTGATCGTAAAAGCAATGGTCATCATAATCGGTTTAAACCCGGTTCCACCTAGATTAGACAGCACTAATGGAACAAATACAACAATAATGGTTAGCTGGGACGTCAGAACCGGTGTCATAACTTCCTTTACTCCCTGCTTAATCGCATCGCGTAACGTATGGCCCTTCTCCCGTAAATGATAAATGCTTTCCAGAACAACAATAGCAGCATCAACAATCAGCCCTGTTGATAAACTTAAAGAGATCAGGGTAACCATATCAATATTATAGCCACCGAATTTCATACCGATGAACGTCATCATAATAGAAACAGGAAGTGTTGTTGAAATGACAAGGGTAACGCGCCAATTTCGCAGGAAAATAAGTAGAATGATAATAGCAAGAAGTCCACCCAAAGTCAGGTCACGGCTCAAATTGTTAATAGACGGTTTGATATAGCTTGCAAAGTCTACAGATACCGTCATCTTATACTTGCCGTTGGATTCCTTGTTTATTTTTTCAATTTCTTCTTTTACTTTATCAGACGTACGAATAATGTCGCTGCCCTCTGTCTTTGTGAGGAATAGCTGGACATAGTCTTCTCCGTTATAGCGAAAAATCGCATCCTTCTTCTTCCCACGCATATCTTCAGTAACAGCCAAGTTGGATAACGGGACATTCCCTACAGGGGTTTTAATAAATACGGAATTAATCTGCTCTACTGTCTTGTATGCGTTATCTACCTCAACAACGGTATTAAAGCTCCGGTTTTTCAATGTCCCAATTGCCTGTTTTACATTGGATTCCTGCAGTTGATCGACAATGTCTTTTGGTGTCATCTTGTAGGCAGCCAATTGATCCGGTTTAAAGGTAACTTGAATTTTGTTAGCCACATTCGTATTGGATACTTCTACCTTTTTGACGCCCTCAATAGCCTCTAATCGACTGGTAAAATCCGTCTTTGAAAGATTATAAAGAACCGGAAGCTCTTTCCCTGAAAGAGCAAGGCTCATTAGTACTTCAGTCGCCTGATTTCCCTCCTGCACAACAGTTACCGTCTTCACGGTTTTTGGGAAAGTGTTGCGTAGCCGATTGACCGCAGCTTCAATATCCTGTTTAACCTGTTCGCCTTTTCCGTCCTCTGCCTCAACTCTAACCTGGGCGTTTCCAGGTGTTGTTGTTGATTGATAGTTTTTAATATTAGAGAGCGAATGAATCTCTTTTTCTACCGGATTTGTTACTTTATCTTCCATTTCCTCGGCAGGGATAGAAGCGCCAGAGACATTGACTGTAATCCATGGATAATTTCGCTTTGGCATAAGTTCGCGCTTAAATGTAAAAATAGAAGCAATTCCTGCAAAAAGAATAAAAAATGTTAACAAATAAACAATAAGCTTATGTTGTAAGCAAAATTCAATAAATCGCCCCACCTCTATCCCTCCTTCGGTGTTACTTTTTCGCCTTCAAGAAGGAAGGAAATACCTGAAGTAACCACACTGTCCCCCGGATGAACACCGGAAAGAACTTCAATCTTATCATCGATAATTTGACCTATTTCTACCGTTCTTTTCTTTATCATTCCATTTTCAACTACAAGTACATAGCGGCCCTTTTCTCCCACCCCGATGCATTCCAGGGGAAGAATAGTACTTGTTGCCAGTTTACGTGGCATCTGTACACTTGCAATCATACCGCCTTGCCATTTCTCTGGGGAATGAGGAACCGTAATTTCCACCTTATATTTTCCGTTTTTTGCATCTATCAGGGGAGAAACATACGTAACCGATCCCGCTGTCTTCTCTCCCCCTTCATTTATCACTGTCATGCTCTTTCCTTTCGTAAATTGCTGTATTAGTGCAGACTCTACTTCTATGCTGACTTTTACTCCTGACAAATCAACGATTGTAGCAACGGAACTTCCTTGTGAAACGACATCGCCAGGATGAGAACTTACATCGGTAATAATCCCGTCAAATGGGGCAATTAACCTGGAATCCTGAATTTCCTTATTGGCTTTCACAATTCCATTTTGAGCTGTAGCAACTTCCGTAGTTATACTAGCGAGCCTATCCGCATTATCTTTGTCCGCCTGAATGGCTTTCTCTCTCTGACGAAGCGTTAATTGTTTTTGCTCCTGCAAGCGTTTTTTCTGCTGTTTCAATGCTTCTAACTCGGTTTGTTCACTTTTTAACGACAATTGAGCTCTGTCTACTTTTGTTCTTACCCCATCTATATCAGCTTTCGATATAGCCCCATTAGAAAATAAAACTTCTTTTCTCTGGAGATCTGTTTTATCCTGTTCCAGCGTTTTCATCTGGTCCTGAATTTTAATTTCTTGTTTTTTTATTGAATCTTCTGTATCAGCAATCGAATCTTCAGTTTGCTGAATTGTACTATCATATGTATCTGCTACCTTGCTATCGCCACGTAAAATTTTGGCACGTTTTGCCTGCGCCTCATTGATTTGCGTCTGAGATAAAGCAATGGTACTTTGATTTCCAGAGGTGTCAAGTGTACCTAGAATCNATGGTACTTTCCAGAGGTGTCAAGTGTACCTAGAATCTGGCCGGCTTTTACCTTCATTCCTTTTTTAACGGACAGGGTTACGATTTTTCCAGACGTTCCGAACGCCAGTTGATTCTCCTGCTTTGCTTCTACAACCCCCGCTTTAGTCATGATAGAAGACTGTTCTTGCTCCTTCACTTTAATAATATTTACTACTTTTGTTTTTTTTGTCTCTTCCGACACTTTAGATGATGCCGGGGTGCTACAGCCAGAAATTATGAGTAGAGCTGTAACGACCACTGGTATGACTAATGATCTTTTCACACTATTCCTCCTGTTCTCCTACCATTAACATGAAATAGAAAACAAAGTTGTATCTATTTACCATTTCATAACTATTCCTTATACTATTGCATTACATGATGATCAGAAACTACCCTATGACTGATTTCCCATCCGTCTCAAGACTGACCGGAAACCCAAGTATGAGGTAGATAGATGTATACAGAGGGCCCTAGCATTTCCGAGTCGATTGGCTTTTTGATGGCTGTCGAGCTCGTATCTAACTACATCTATGACTATAACTGCCACCGCTACCAGTAGACATTAGAAAAGCTGACTCCTGTTGAATACAGGAATCAGCTTTTAGTAGCCTAGCCATCACTTTTTTTAAACAGTCTATTATTCAGGTTACAGTTCAAGTATAAGGAAAATCGGCTATTTTTATGCGGAAGTTTGGTTATTGTATATTTTCTATGTTTTTTGGAGGGAGCTTTTTCTTAGCTTGACGGTGATGGGCTATAACCCCATATACTACATCTTGTGCTGATTTCCATTTCACAAAAAAGATTGATCAAAGCCGAGTTCAGTTGGCTCATTTTGAGCAATCTTTTTTAATGGCCAATGCCTAATTTTCATCACGCATTAAAAGTCGTAACGTTTCTTTCAGCCCTGTTTTAAAGGGGGTCACTGGAATTGGCCCAATACATCTCTCATATTTTTCCCCACTTAGAACAAATCCTTCTTTTGTAAGGTACATAATTTCAACAACTTCCCTCATAAATGGATTAAACAAGCCAATAAAACGAATAGCATTTTTATTTAAAGGAATGACCATCTTTCGATTTCCAGTTACCTCTCGGGCGATCCGAATGATTTCTTTTCCTGAAATCAATCCTGCTCCAGGTATATTCCAATTCTCTCCATAAGCATTGTCTTTTTCCGCTATATTTACAATCATCTTAGCTGCATCTGGTAAATAGACATATTCTCGTGGTGTTTTCAAATTCCCAATAAAAATAGAAGTTTTATAAGAAGCCATCCCTTCCAATGTAGGCTGTAAGTAGGAATTCTGTGAGGTCGCACCATAATAATCGGGTAGCCTAACAATTAATGCTTTTGCATTCTTCCACTTTTTACTGAATATTAAATTCTCAAATTCGACCCTTATTTTCCCCTTTTTCGTATGCGGCTGTTTTGGATGATTTTCATCGCCCTTCGCGACTTGATGTCCGTAAACATAGATTCCATCTACAATAACGATCTTCTTACCTACAATATTCGCGGCTTTCATCACACTTTCACCAAGCAAAAGAAGCTGTTCCTCCATCTCTTGATATTTAACATTGGCACACTGAAATATAACTTCTGCGTCTTTTGCTGCTTCAACAATGGTTCGGTAATCAAATATATCCCCCAGTTTGTATGACAACCGTTGATTAAAATGGTGTTCCTCCATTAATGCTTTCAACTTATTTTCGGAACGCCCAAAAGCAATGACCTTTACACCTCTAGCAAGTAATTCCGAAACAATAACCTGACCGGTTCCACCCGTTGCTCCTAATACGATCGCTTTTTTCATTTTGTAACTCCCCTTTTATTTAGTGATTAATCAATAACAAATAGTGAAATAAAAACCGACGTTAATCGGTCATTAATTTTTTTCCACCATCAATGAGTTCTGGTAAATCTATAAAAAAGGAAATATTGCAGAGTATTCCCCTGGCCAGGAAGGTCGTGACTTCTCTATCAGCATTTGCGATTCCTGCAGATTGGAACCTTTCTAATACATAACTTCTAATTTGTGACAGACCCTTTCTCGTAGAATTTTTTATTGATTCTTCTGTCACCGAAAGTCCTATGACCTGCAACGCAATTTCATTAGCGTGTAATATAGACAACTCTTCATATGCTTCGATCATTTTGGTAACTAATTGTTCGGAACTAGATTCCACATTTTTAAAAGTTTGAAGGATCCTTTCAAATGCCCGATCTAAGGCTGCGACAAACAACTCCTCTTTTGTTTTAAAGAATCTAAAGACATAAGGTTGAGATATGCCGGCTTTTTCTGCAATGAGTGCCGTCGTTGTATTATAGTAACCCCTTTCCGCAAACACTTCTAAGCTCGCCTCGAGAATATCTTCCTTACGGTTTTCCTTTTTCGGTCTAACCATTGTTAAAACTCCTTACTATATTTAGTGATTGATTAATCAATTACATAATAACCAATTTTGATATCTAATGCAAGTGTTCAGATTGCCGTCACTGTCATTTGTGACTACAGTTAAATAATCTCATGTTTATGCCTCCTAATAAAACATGATTAATTTTCAAGGTGTTCCTGTGTGAAAAATTCTCCAAAAGAAATGTCCCTTTATTTCATTTTAAATCGTTATATGTAATACATAAACGTCGGGAGGTGAAACGATGACTCTAATCGAAGAATGGATTTTACAAATCGTTGAAAAAGGAGAGAGTGAAGCATTTACAAAAATCATCGAAGCTTTTCAAAAACCAATCTTTATGTATTGCTACCGTCTGCTGGGAAATCGACAAGAAGCCGAAGATGCAACACAAGATATTTTTTTTAAAGCGTATCAAAAATTAGAACAGTATAAGCCAACCTGCTCATTTTCATCATGGCTTTACAAAATAGCCTACAATCATTGTCTAGACCTAACCAGAAAACGGAAAATCTATCAGAGAATCAAACGTTTATTTACTTTTAATCCTGTAACCGAAAGCATTGAGCAAACGTTCGATAAACAACTATTTAGTGAGTCACTCACCTATGCCCTGTCCAAATTGTCCTTACAGGAACGTAACCTATTGATTTTACGAATATTCGAGGAAAAGACGTTTGAGGAAATAGGGCTCATTTTTGGAAAAAGCACAGCGGCAGTAAAGAAACAATATGAAAGGACTAAAAACAAAGTAAAAAAGCGGATAAATGAAAGTGAGGCGAAAGAACATGAAGAATGTACAACTCTCCCTTGATGAGCAAGAAATTAAAAAACATGAGCTTAATTTTGTACAAGAAAAATTCGATGTGAAAAATCAGGTGATGAAAAAAATTAATCAGGAACGTTATAAAAAGAAACCTGTATGGTATAAAAAAACAGCCCCAATCGCTGTTATAGGTTCACTGTTGCTGCTTACTTCTATTACTGTTTACGCAGGCTCGCAATTCATGGAAATTAAGGATGAAAAAGGCAAGATAGTCATGAAAACTCAAGAAGAAGTAAAATCCAAAAAACAAACAGAAGTATGGGAAGCACAAGATAAAATCTACGACAGTTCGGAAATAATAAAGAAATTAAAACCGGGGGAAGTCGCAGCCGTGTACATTAATGATGAGAAAGCCAACCCGGAGAAGCTTATCAATTTTGTCCATAATGAAGTCAATTATAAAACATACAGTGATTTTTTACGTGAGTTAACAGAAAAAGAAGGTCCTTCTTTAAAACAACCGTCATATTTGCCGGAAGGATATACGTTTGAAAGTGGGGTTGTAATGGCACAAACACCAAATCCATCACCTTCTGCACACGACAAAATGTATGAAAAATTACAAAAAGAAATGAGTCAAGAGGCGGAAAAAAGCGGTGAGAAGCTCATTGTAAAAAATAATATAAACTGGTCAAAATCGAATCGTGTTAGTCTAACATATTCAAAGGGTGAGGAAAATACTTATTTATATTTAGATGCAACCTTAATTTCTGACAATGTAATGCCTGTTGTAGAATATTCAAGAGATCGTACCACTGAGAAAGTAAAAATTGGTCAACATGAAGGTTTTTATACCTACTATCCTTCTCCTGATAATATAAAAGATCATCAACGAACTTGGATTGGCAAACAACTAACGTGGATTGATAAACAAAGAAATATAGTCTATGATGTATATCCATCTGAAAACAGTAAATTAACAAAGGAAGAATTAATTCGTATCGCTGAGAGTATAAAGTAGATAATTCTAAATGTGTAAAACAAAGATCCGGGTGTATACGTAAGTCAGGGTGTGGAAAAGCATAAGATTTCTCTACACCCTGGAAACCTATTAGGGTTTAGTTGACATACCTCTCTTTGAAATTCTTTTAGTAAACAAAAAGTAAATCCTACTTCCTGATTGAAAGTAGGATTTGCCATATTAAAATATTCATTTATGCCATCAACAATTCCTTGAGCAACCCGTTCTTGAAACTCCGGATTAAGCATGGTCATATTTTCGTTATGGTTACTCATAAAACCAACTTCAAGAAGCACTGCTGGCATTTTGGTATCACGCAAAACTACAAGGTTCGGCCTAATTTTTACGCCTCGATTTTTAAATCCAGTCGCTTTAACAAAGTGCTTATGCATCACTTCGGCAAGTTTTTTGTCCTGCTGTGTTCNTTTATCATTTATTTGCCTTTTCCTTAGGCTCTTGTTTTACTTTCTTCCTGATCAGCTCTTCGTCAAGTTCACGTGTTCGTGTCATAGTTACATCATAAGAGGGATTATTTTTAAGTTTACTTTCAACTCTCTCAGCAATCATAAGGGTTAAATCTTTTTCCTTGTTCCCAATCGTTCCGGTTGCCCCATTATCTTTTCCACCATGTCCCGCGTCAATGACAACCTTGAATATATTTTCTTCTATTGGCAACTCTTCTTTTTGAATTGGTTCTTTTTCCGTTTCCTCCAAAGCTGGAAGCGGCTTTGGAGTTGGTTGTATCGTAGGCTCTTGATTAGCTTTTATTTTTATGTAGGAGGCTTTTGCGTATCCAGGNGGTACCATTCGTTTGGAGATTACCTTAACCGATTCTCCTTTTTTCATCCATGCAAGCGCTGCCGACTTTACATCTGGCTTTGCCCTCAAAGCAAGCGAAGTAGTTACATTTACAGTTCCTGTAGTCACCTGTACAGCAGCATAAACATATGTTGTACTTGTCCAGACAAATAAAAAAACACCTATATATACTATTGTTCTAATATATCGCAACTGTTTTCTCCCTGCCTTCATAAATCTTATATCCACAAATTTTCCCATTTCATTTTCTTTAGTCCTACTGATTTTATCTCCATTTCCTTCTGGTTTTTAATTATATGCTGTAATCACAGTTGCAAATATACAAACGCAAGGTTATCAAATTATCACCAACTTATTATCAACTTGTAAAAGTTATATAAATTACACTTGATATTTTGACAGGGGAGTGTGGTGGGAAGGAGGCGGTTCAGAAAAAGAAGAGGTCGGGATGCGCCCTGCGCCCCGGCAGAAAAAAGGCGGACGTATCTTTTTCCGACCGCTCCCGCCCACCGCCCTTCCTTCTTTTCTTACCTTCTACCACAAGAATATGTAAATTTATAAAGTGAGATGTATATAGAAGAGACTTATGGCTGACGATTATTATTTGGGGAGCGATGTTGTTTTCAATCATAATTGGGGGGTATACATTGCTTGCGGGACAATTAGATATTGTTGACATGATTGTAATCTTTTTTCTATCTGTAGCTCTTCCTGTTTTTCTCTTATGGATATGGTTAACTACTTACTACATACTTGATGAGTAGCAAACCTCGTATTAATTACTCCTTCTTTAACTGGTTTTCACTATTCACAAGAGGCTGAACCATACATCAAGAACATTATGGATGCTGCTCCTAATGTAGATAAGATGACTGAGATTTTTCTTAGTACTCCAATCTATCAAGTCGTGACCCATAGTCCACAGAAGGATTTCGCAATCCAAATGCTTCGACACCATTTCCAACGAATGTTAAAGTGGCCTCCATTCAAAACGATATGGCCGCAGCCGCCTGCTATTGACCGATTACAAGAACTGAATTCCAAAACATTATTTATTATTGCTCAAAATGACTCAGCCGATCATTATCTTATTGCAGATCACTTTAGAAAAGTTCCGAAAGTCAAATTTATAGAAATAGCAGATGCCGATCATATTATGGTGACACTGACCCACCCTGAAGAATTATATCGAGAAATTAATGCTTTTATGGAGGAATGAAGTTAAAATGCCGCGAACACCCGAAGAGAATGATCGTATTCGCCAACTCTCCAAAGAAAAAATTCGTACTGCTGCAATGGAGTTATTTATTAAAAAAGGATACTATGCTACTTCTATTAATGATGTAGCTATACAAGCTGGTATTTCTAAAGGCTTGCTATACAATTATTACAAAGGAAAAGAAGAACTGCTTTCTGAAATGGTCGATGCCAGAATCAGGGAAGTGGTTGAAGTAATGGAAGGTACAAGTGTTTTTGAGAAACCTATTGAGCAACTTAGACATATAGTAGAAGGTGCGATCGATAACGTCTCTCAAAGACCGGAAGTATTTCGGTTCTATCTGCACCTGCAAACACAACCGGAAGCAGACGTAGAATTGATTAAATACAGTAAACTGCTTATCGAAGAAAACGCTAGACAGTTCGAGTTACAATGTAAGATATTCGAAAAACTGGGAGTAAAGGAACCGAGAAAACGGTCGTTATACTTTTCATCCGCGCTCCAAGGAATCATGCTGATGATTTCTACCTATCCAAACCAGTTTCCTGTTGAAGAAGTAAAAGCCCAGATGATTCGTGAATTTTGCAACTCATCTACCGCATAAAAGGGCTAGAGAAAATGATCAAACTTTTTTATAAAAGCCAAACTTAAATCTGCTGGTTAAGAATCCATTTTGATCCATCTTTTTTCAAAATGGATTCTTTTTATCTATCGTAAAGATACTCGTCGCCAGTACTGACGTGTTCCTTCGTCACGTACGATGTACCCCAACTTTGCAAGTTCGTTGCGTAAGTCTTTTATGTCTTCAGCTTCTTTCTTTTGTAATGCTTTCTCTCGAGCCCTCATTAAGGCATTGGCAGCTAGTGAAATATCGGGCGTGTCTAATACCCAGCGTATATACTCATCTTTGAATGGGTCTCCCTCTGATGAGAAGGGATAACCGTGCTTCTTGAAAGCCTTGGCTACTTGTATAGCAGATTCATCATTTTTCTCCCGTGCAAGTTCAAACCCTGATATTCCGAGGATTACAAGTTGTTTTCCATCAAAGAACACAGTATCAATATCTTTTAGTGCAATCGTTTGCGTATTCTCATCCTTTTTCAATTGTACTTCTTGATCGGTAATCGTTATGATGAGACTTTCTTTAATTGCTATATAAGCAATCACTAGGCCAGCAATTAAACCAAGAACTGCCATAATGATAGTCAACCAAGGTCCATTAAAAGAATTGATGAGTTTTATAAGTCCTTCAAATGGGAGCCAAGGAAGTGTTACAGCCCATGCCGCTATTCGTGGAAGGAAATAACCTATCACAAGTCCCACTGCTCCAAATACACCATACAGAATGATACCGGTTGTTGCGGAGAGTCCCACGACTGTTTTTTGTTGGTTTAACGATTTAGATGTGTCCATCTACTTTCACCTTTTTGGTTATAGCAGTGGTAGCCATGCCATATACTCTCCAATTGCACCTTGAATCATGTTAGCCATGACATCTACGTTAAACACTCCGAATTCCCCTTTTTCTTGACCATCTTTTAGTATTTGTTGAAGCTCATAGATGATTCATCAAATCGTTTTTATCTGAGAAGTGGTAAGAGATTAATGCCGTGCTTATGCCTGCTCTTTTAGCAATCTAAGAAAGGCTGGCTTTTACATATCCAATTACATCAAGAGTTCTAATCGTTGCCTCCGTAATTTGTTCACGTCTTGCTTCTGTTATAAATGATTGTTTCCCTACCACATTTGTGATGTCTTCCTTCATTATATATCACCTCATTATTTTATTTTTTCCTTTGCTAAAAAACAGATGCAAAAAAATGAGTGGAACGGTAGATAATCCATCCGCAAATACTAACCATCCAGATGTTTGTCCGTTTTTTTATAAAAAGTAAAATGAATTGATAATAATTACGAAGGTAGAGCTTTTCATTGAAATCAAAAAGTATCCAATACTATGTATACAAATAGTATGGATACTTTTTTGCCGATCACAGGAACTAAAGTTGATTTAGAAGAAGAAATTAAAGATTTGCTTCACAGGATTGTTTGAGCTTTAAGATTAATTAGTGCTTTTAAATTATGTAAAGTATATTCCGGATCCCATTCCTGACCTTTTAATCCTTGCTGTATATAAAATAAAATCTCAATTAGTCGAACATAGCGAATAAAAGGGATAATTAAATAAAACTCTCTTTCTGGAACAGGACCACCTGCTAGCTTGTAGTCTTGAATAAAGGAATTGGCTTTACTGACATCTAACTTATTTTCATTGGAATCCTGACAGAACTCCCAAATCGTACGAGCAAGCTCATAAATAAACCATTCTCTACAGCATTCATCCCAATCGATGACGGCTGTAATTTCCCCATTGCTCTTTGTTAAAATATTTCCTGCATAAAAATCTCCATGAATAACTCCACTTATTAAGAATTGACCGTCTTGCTTTACGTCATTTACCCATTCTTGAATTTCTTCTTTTTCTGCTTTGATCAATTTCTTTTGTCTATTTATTTCCTTAATGCAATCTTCTTCCAACTTTGAACTGATAGAGTTTAATTTATTTTCAATCCCTTCATTATTCGCAAAAAAAAGTTGTGCCAAAAAGGTCCAGTCCCACATATAGTTAAGATTCCAGTTTAAATTATTTATTGATTGATGACCTGGCTTTTGAGGAAAGTCGGGATATTGCAAGGATACAAGGTGAAGCTTCGCCAACATTTTTGCAGCATTTTTTCTAGCAGAATCATGATTAGGTTCAGCTAGATGCCCTTCTATAAAAGGAAAAAGCGTGATCAATTTGTGTTTATAGGAAATAAAGGTTGTGCCACTTTCTGAACAAATAGGAAGAGGAACTTCTTTAACATGAGCATGTATTAACTCAACTAATTGGTGTTCGTAATTCAAGCGCTCTATGTTGGTAGTAGGATGACTGATTCGTAACACATAATCGTTTATATTCGTTTCTAGTCGTAAAACCGTGTTCCAATACCCACCGGCTAATCTTGTAACACGATTTATATCGCCAATTTTGTATTTTTCCTGAATTTCATTCTGTAGTTTTTCCGATAACAATGAGCTTACAGCTCCTTTCCGATTTTAGCCTTTGAACTTTAAGCGGGCGAAATTCCTAAAAGCAAGAAGTTTATTATGATCCCAATCTCGCCCCCCTGTTTTTCTTTGCTCCTCATTTACAATATCTGAAGAACGATAAGCATCAAGTGCTTGTTGAATCAGTTGATGATATTCTTGTGGTAAATGCCTGAGTCCCCATTCACCACCCTCATCTTTACTGTGTACACTCTGATTATTTTCGATTAACAGTTGTAAAACACGGCAAATGTTCAGCACGCTATAAAATGGAGTCTCTAAAACATGCTCATCTTCAAGTATCCACTCAAGGTCGTTCATAACAGCTTCCATAAAATACTGCCATTTCACCGTACCGAAAGTGTTTGATATCGGTCTGCCATATAAACAGATCCCTCGCTGCACTACATACATTAAGTGGGAGGATAAGTCTATGTCGGTTTGCTTTTTGTTGTAGTCTACTTTATTATTCAGGATCTTGTCATGCCACTCTGAACTGTAATGCAGTTCAAAAGGTGTTGGCACGGGTACTTGCTTCGCTGCCTCGGCCGTGATCACGCTTAACTCAACATTCCCAATCGTTGGTCTATTGATCGCTCTACTAGCGATAGCGATTCCAACAGTTCCAGCCAAACCGGCTTCTAATTTACTATCAACAACCACAATCAAGTCAATGTCGCTTTTTGGACGATAATAGCTGCCCATTGCTAATGAGCCATGAAGATAGATGCCTATCAACTTATTTCCAAGTTCATTTCTAATTAATTCAATAAGTTGTACCACGAATTGTTTTATATCTTCATCACAGGTGGGCCAAGCTTGTGGTTCAGCCATTGGTACCCCTCCTTAAATAGTAATTGAATATATCCTAATGCATTTAAATTCCACTTCCAAGAATAATATACAGAAACACACCTGTTGATTATATAAATTACACTTGATATTTTGACAGGGGAGTGTGGTTGGAAGGAGGAGATTCGGAAAAAAGAAGAGATTAGATGCGCCCTATGCTCCAGCAGAAGAAAGGCAAACGTATCTTTTTCCGACCGCTCCCTCCCACCATAAAAATTTATCGATGTATCAAATCAGATGTATATAGACATAATCTTAATGATTGGTTTTGCTTTTAGTCCGGGAACAGAAGTAACGCCTTTTTCATCTTACAATTATCCCCTTATCCGGTGGTAACAAGAAAACTAAAACATTAGTTGACGAATTTATAAGATTTTAAAGAATACATTAGGTTCTTCTTCCGTAAAAAAAGCCGAATTGCTTTGTAAGCATTCGGCTTTTTTGCTCGTTATGTTATCAGTTTGAGTCTCCAAAAGCATACTACAGCAAGCTCGGCACCAAACACAACCTATTGAATGATTCACTACCATTTTTACGATCGTGCTAATTTTTTTTATCGGTTATGAATTGTTTTAGTTCTTCGATACGAACAACTCCAATTATTTTGTCGATCGGCTCACCATTTTTAAACAGAATAGTGGTTGGAATGCTCATAACTCCAAATTGATTAGCAGTATTGGATTGTTCATCTACATTAACTTTGAGGCTCCTCACTTCGTTGCTATATTCCCGTTCAAACTCTTCGAGTACAGGTCCAAAAGAGCGGCAGGGCGCGCACCAAGGTGCCCAAAAATTGACTAATGTAAAGCCTTCGCTTTTCAAATCATCTTTAAAGGTAGTATCCGTAGTGTGGCAAATGGTCATCTGTATCTTCCTCCAATTCATAATTTGATACACATATTTTTAATGAACATCTCACTCATCTGATTAGTGCATCACCTCCTCATAAGCCATACGCCTAAACTCAGACGGTTTTATACCCTCTCTGGTTAGAAATTTGTGGGAAGCATGCGCTAACGTATTGCTGGGTTAATTATTGTCAAACAACGCAACAGCTCACCTTATCCTGTCAGGTACCAATTCATACCTACCTCTTATATAGAGATATTAAAGATTCATTATATCTGTAAAAAATCCAAAATATCACTAACATGGAATGACAAAAGGGAGCAACAATAAGTCGCTAACTTTTCGTCATTCAAAATCTTCTTCCGTCAAATCCATATTTACGCTCATAGCGGTTCGGCTGCCGTCCGCCGCGGCAAAAATCAATTGGGAAGGCGAGAAGTATGAAGCATCCCCGGTGGCATATACACCAGGTATCGAGGTTCTTCCCCCTTGATCCGTTTTGATCCCTCCCGACTTCGTTCTTTCACAGCCCAAACGTTCTCCGAACAGTGTGCTTTGCACAAATTTAGGCATCACGAAGCCGCCGGACCTTGGGACTTGAGTTCCATCTGCGAAGTGAACATACTCAAGTTGACCATTTTGACCGATAAAAGCTGTAACAGGTTGCTCCATCACCATAATTCCCTTTGCTTCAAGCTGCTTCTTTTGCTCGTCCGACAGAGACGCCTTCCCGTTCGTGCAGACGACTAAATCCTTGCTCCAATTAAGAAGCAGTTTGAACGTATGAAAAGCGGACGGATATTCGGAAACAACGACAAGTGGTTGATCCTGTAGCTCCCAGCCGTCGCAATAGGGGCAATTGAACAAACTTTTCCCGTATAGCGGATAAAAGCCTTCGATCTCGGGAAATATTTCCTTTACGCCCGTCGCCAAGATCAGTTTTCGTGCTTGAACGCGAAAATCTGACGAATCGAACATCTCAAATCCAGATTCGATTTTGCCAACCGAAACAACCTCGGTTTGCAGATGATCAACAGACGGATAACGACGCACCTCCTCATAAGCAACGCGGCGGAACTCGTCCGGTGTTACGCCGTCTCTCGTAATAAAGCCGTGAGACGCATGCGTAACGGCATTTCTAGGCCGATTGTTGTCGATCAAAGCTACGCTTCGTCTTGCCCTGCCAAGCACGAGGGCTGCATTCAACCCGGCGGGCCCTCCACCAATAATAGCGCAATCGTAAGTCATGACACTCATCCCCTCCAAATAAGACATTAAAGACTCATTATGTCTATAATAAAGTTAAAAAACGCCTTTTATACGTAGTGAACCACACTCTTCCTTTCAACATAAAGAGGCTTACCTTAAACTTGCGTTTGCTTTTGAGCGAGGTCTGCCAATTTCGTTTTTTTGAGATGCGCCTCCATTTTCTCTTCCGCTTCCTTCATTACAGCTTGAATCAAGCATTCGTCACCGTGGACAAAATCACATTCAAATAAGGAGGCCGTACCCTCAATGGCGTGAATAATATCCAAAAACGTAATGTCGTCTTTTTTGCGGGATAACCGATAGCCTCCGTTAGCTCCAGAAACTGATTCGATCATCCCTGCTTTCACGAGCCTCGTTAAAATTTTGGAAAGATAGGTAGGTGAAACGCCTTGGGATTCTGCCAACTGCTGGACACCTACCGGCTTAACCTGAGAAGCCTCGACGAGCATGAGCATGGTATGCAGAGCATAATTCGTCGCTTTTGTAAATCTCATGATAACACCTCATTTAAAGACTTAATATGTCTATAATATCCTCGAATCTACTAATGTGTCAAGTTTCGGCTTTTCATAAAAATTCCGTTCATTAACGAAACAAAAAAAGTTGCCGAAACAGCGCTGTCTCCGGAACGGAGTTTGAAAACTCACTTTTTAATCAACAGTCTTCGCTCTTGCATTAATTATTTTGTACCCTATCTTAGGATCTTGAGCCCCATATGACTCTTATCTTGCGATAATCATACGGTATTCTTATCCAACCGTTTTTTTTATCCTACCTGCCTGTTGGATAAAAGCTTGTTGTTTCTCTACGTTCGCCTTTACCAATTGATAACCTGGGCGGCGCGAAACCCCATCCGATACAGCATGCGCAAGATACCTGTTCGACACATGGAAATACCAAAGCGTTCCTGAATAAATAACTGAAGGATACGCGTATCCTAGGAGGTGGCAGGTTTAGTCCCTTCTTCTTTGGGCGTACTTTCTAGGAGGATGCGGCTCAATTCTGCACGTTGTTCTTTAAACTGAGTAAAAGCACGCTCTACACTTGTTCATTATAGAGTTCTTTCCATCGCTTCGTATTCCGATCAGGGACGCTAAAATCAATATTCATGTTTAACAGAACCTGTTTTTTAAATCTCTCTTTAAAATGAGAAATCGTAGCCTTTATAATTAAACACATTCATAAGCCCAATACGTTCAGCAACCATCACCGATCCAATGTTATCCTCACTACAATCCCAATATGGTATCATGTCACGTTGTATACATCCTTTTACAAATGCATGTGCCGCTTTTTGAGCTAATCTTTTCCCTTGATGAAGAGGTAAAGTCTCAATATCTACACAATGAGTATTTCCATACACAAATGCTGAAAAACAAATACTTACAATTTGGTTTCTATAGATAATACAATAACCCAACCCCTTATCAAAAAATTCTAGAGGCGAGGTCCAAAATTCTTTTATTTTAGATTGTAAAAATTCGATATTTTTAATTGAATAATCATTATATAAATCCTCCATCAATCTTACAACAGAGTATTTATCATCTATTTTTGGTTCATTACCCATCAAATAATTTTCAATTTTTAGCTTATATACTTTTTGATTCCAACTACTTAAATTACGATGTGCAAACAATTCCTGTATGGTTTTATCCCATTTAGGATGATTTCCGATTCCTTCAAAAACGTATATTCCCAACTTTCTAGCTTCTGGTTTAATTACATTATCTATAAATTCATTTATATTGGAATTAAAATTTTCATTTTCTGCATCTCCTATAAAAAAGAAACCATCGTTGTTTCCTAACCATATTAATCCAGAATTTGGTGACGTTAAATTATCCACAAAAACTCGTCCAGGATTCGTTCCTTCCAAAATTGCTTTTACTTCCGCATGACCTCTCTCATAAGCTAAACCTTTACACTTATAAAAATCTCTTTTTGCTAACTCAGAAATCATTTTTTACACCTCATATACTTCAACATTTCTAACAGCTATCTCTTTACACGGTGTCCTTAGGGGCATCTAAAAATGCTCGTAAAATCGCTTCACGGCAATATCCTGATGCTCCTTAAGGGATGCGACTTTTCAATTGTTTCGTGTAGGGACGTAAGTCCAAAGAAGAGAAAAGAGTTCGAATCGCTCTTTTGATTCAAGTTCATCCAAATAACATTCTTCAGGATTATTCATTAAAAACCGGAAGTTATTCCCTAGAATCTTTGTAGCTGAGTCAATTCTTGATATTCACCTTCGTGAAGCTCATATTTGGGGAGAATTCTATTTTTTTTAAAACCATACTTTTCATAACACTTTAGAGCCCTCGTATTTCTTGTTTGAGGGCCCATAACGGCTCAGCCTGCTTGTTTATGCTCGACTAAATATTTCACCATGGATGTAACAAATAACGTTCCAGGTCCTTTATTCCAATATTCTACTTCACCTATAAATTGGTCTGTTCCATAAATGGTTTCATTAGGATATCCATATTCTTTTTTCGTTTCATCATCTAATTGATAAAATTGGACATATCCTGTTGAATACAGGAATCAGCTTTTAGCAGCCTAGCCGTCACTTTTTTTAACTGTCCATTATTCGGGCTCCGGTCTTTTTCTGTTCGGGTACAGGACGCATTCAATCTCTTTTTTCTTGTTTCTATATAGGCTATCGTTGTGTTCCTATCGGCAGAAAGGGCGCAGGCTTCTCGTTGCGAAGTCCAAAGTAATGCAGAATGGCTTCGCAAATGCGACGGGACGCTTCTCCATCTCCATATGGATTCGCCGCTTTTGCCATATTATCGTATGCATCCCGGCTCATCAACAGTTCATCTGCCAGAGCAAAAATCCTCTCTTCATTTGTTCCAGCTAATTTCAATGTACCAGCCTCAATACCTTCCGGACGCTCAGTTGTATCACGGAGCACAAGCACTGGTACACCAAACGTCGGTGCTTCTTCCTGTATACCGCCTGAGTCGGTCAAAATTAAGTGGGAACGAGACATAAAGTTATGAAAATCCACTGTACTAAACGAAGAGAGAATAAGCCGAATTCGACTGTGCTCACCTAAATATGTAGCAGCGGCTTCCTGTACTGCCGGATTCAGATGAACCGGATACACTACCGCGATATCTTCATGCTTATCCACCAAACGGCGAATAGCACGGAACATACGTGCCATTGGCTCACCAAGATTTTCTCGGCGGTGGGCAGTCACCAGAATTAATTTCTTCCCGGTGAATTCTTCAAGCACTGGATGCTTATAGTCATTACGTACCGTCGTTTTCAAGGCATCGATAACGGTGTTGCCTGTAATGTAAATGGTAGCATCCCTTTTATCTTCCCGTTTCAGGTTCTCCGCTGCCTGAGCGGTTGGCGCAAAGTGTAAGTCAGAGATGACGCCCGTCAATTGGCGGTTCATCTCTTCTGGATACGGCGAATATTTATTCCAGGTCCGTAGCCCTGCTTCTACATGTCCTACCGGGATTTGATTATAGAGTGCAGCCAGACTCGCAGCGAATGTTGTCGTCGTGTCGCCGTGCACGAGCACCATGTCCGGCTTTTCGGTTTTCATAACGTCATCCAGCCCTTCCAGTACACGGGTTGTAATCTGGGTCAGCGTCTGACGCTCCTTCATTACATTCAAATCAGCATCTGGCGTAACAGAGAAGATGTCAAGCACCTGATCCAGCATTTGCCGATGCTGCGCTGTTACGCAAACAATTGGTTCAAGTTCTTTATATTGCTGTAGTTCATGCACAAGCGGTGCCATTTTAATTGCTTCTGGGCGTGTCCCAAACACCGTCATAATCTTTTTCCTGGTCAAAACTCCCACCCCATCTCTGAATTCCTTCATTCCATATAAGCAGTTATAACCATCGCAGAGCCTGATCGTGCTCGTCGAGCTTTTTGTCCACTGTAGAGCCCCTTGTCGCAAGCATCGGAGCAATCAAAACCAGTTTGCTTACTAATACTTTACCTAATATTCTATCGACTTCAGTATTTCCAGGTCGTGGCACATACCGACATGGCCAGCTCGTTTGTCTTACAGGTTATAACTGGTGTCTCAATTTCGACTTTCTTAAGCAGTTTATGTGTAATTCTGTAGACTCTCAACATCGAAACTTCCTCTACTAACTCAACCTCTAAGAAACTTATATATACATCGGATTTGATACATCGACAAATTCTTGTGAGGTAAGAAAAGAAGGAAGGGCGGTAGGCGGGAGCGGTCGGAAAAAGACTCGTTTGCCTTTCTTCTGCTGGAGCGCAGGGCGCATCCACCCTCTTCTTTTTTCCGAATCTCCTCCTTCCAACCACACTCCCCTGTCAAACTATCAAGTGTAATTTATATAGGTTCTTGGAGGTACTTTCTCACGTTTCGCTATAAATCTACATTTATGTACTTTACTATATTTGGTATTTGAGTTCAATAATTTTGTGTTCTTTTATAACTGTTCAAATTATTAAGGGTAAAAAGAATGAAAATTATACATATTTTCAAAGCCAAAATACTCATTTTATCGCTCTGGGGAACAACAATTTTCTTAACTTGATAGGGTGGGTACTACTCCTTATAACGAAAATTGTTTGAAGAAATCTAGCTTCTCATCTAAATAGCTATCATTTGTTTCAATGCTACCCATGATATGCGGATCATGCATACACAGCCCCATTAGCCATAACTGACGAATGCCTACCATGACAGATACCCCAATCCAGCCCGTTGTAATCGAGAATACCTTCCTACTTCTCATCTGAGGGATACCCGAAGATAGTTTCCAAAACAGAATCCTTCCCTGCAAAGAAGTCATAAGAAATCAAGGGTACACGTACGTCAGGGTAAATGGACTCAGTTTCTGTACGACTTGGGTGAAAGTATTTCGTAGAATGGCTCACTGTCAAACCCGAAGCATGAAGCATGAAGCGATCAACCTGGCCAAAATGATTAGGCTTGTTGCTTGTCGGTTCACCAATTAGGATGGCGTTGGTCTCATCCCGTAATTGAACGGCATTTAATACAGCCGCTGAAAATGTTTTACGACCAATTGCTACATAGAGTCGTCCTTTTTGATTAAGTTCTGGATGTTGCTTTATTTTTTCGATGAAAATCCCAAACAAGTCGCTACTTCCTCCTGCGTTATGCCTTAAGTCGACAATGAAACGTTGCACCTGATTTTCTTCAACTGTTTGAAAAAGCTCATCCACAAAGGTGGGAAACGGTTTATCTGATGAATCTTTGCATTGATTATAAGCAAAATATAATGTCTTTTCGTTTTTCAGATAGGTATACCAGTAAGGCTTGTCCATTTGTTGACGGTAAAGCGGCTGGTTCACTTTGTCTGGATACTGAAAAGATACTTTTTGATTATTATTGGATGTGAATGTAGTTTGAACCTTTTTTCCATCCGGAAGTATTAGCCCAAACGTCTGTTGTTCCCCAGTGATGTGCAGTGATTTCAAAACTTCAGGAATGACTAACAGACCAGGGGTCGCTTTTCTTTGCTGCATCCGGCTTTCATTCGGTATAAGTGTCTCTATCCGCTTACGCGCCTCCTCGATATGTAACTCTCCAATCGTCGTCACTTTTGATCCCACCAAATACTTGTATGCCGGAGCAGCTGCAATAACATAAAGTCCGTCATCATAATCATACAATTTTATCGGCAGATGTCTGTAACGGTCAGGTAATAAAAGATCGGTATGGGCATCTCCTGCCATGGAAACAAGTTGTTTTATTCGAACAACAATCTCGTTATCATTTAAGGCTGGTAGTAAACGATACAGCTCTTCTGTCTGTGCCATGAATCGCTTCCTGTCCAATCCATAAAAGAAATGAGGATGTCGATGCGGTAAAGTAAGTGCCAAAAACTGCAAGTCTTTCTGCCAGTTGACCACTCTTTCTGGTACGCTTGTTTGAATGGGAAGGGATTTCTTAGCCCAAATTGTATAAGGAATCTCCCAAAGATGGTGAAAGGGAGCAATGACAATAAGACCTGCTGCGGATAAAGCTGCTAAAAAGCGAAAAATATATGTTTCCAACCGGCTTTGTAATGGACGGATGATTAAAATGGTCCCTGCCAGTATTGTAACTCCTGTCAAAACGAGAAATATTAAGTTTCCATCAGCGATCCAGTAAGGAATTGCTAAGGACTGAATTGGAAAATAAGCAGTTCCAGGGATAACCGGAAAGATCCCAAAATAAATATACATGGCCAAAACAATAGCGATACCAACAGATCTGCGAAAAATAATGCCAATTCCTATTCCTGTGGACAAGGCAAAAAATACAGGCACGGAAAGGAAAAGTGACCAGTAAGAAAAAGGTACATCTGGATAACTGAATACCAATGATACCACCACTAAAGTCCCCAGAGGCAAAATACATACGAATGTTGTTATAACATAGGCGAGGACCAGTTTCCATGAATAAAGAACGGAAGAAAATAAAAATGGTTCCGCCCGAACCGAACGGTGCAATGTACTCACTTGTAAACCCATTAAGGATACGAATACGAGGAATAAGAAGTACAAGTCGAAAGTTTCCTTCTGACCCTGAAACCCGTTAAGAAATAGACTGCTTACGACAACCAAACCAATCAGGAATAGAAATAGCTTTTCTTCTCGTATAAGAATAAATAGAAGGCGTTTAACAAACGTGATCATCCGGTACACCGCCTTTCATTGCGGAGCGCAATGAGCCAGATAACAATGGGAGTTAACAGTATGTATAATAATCTACCCGACCAGAACAAGGAGCCTTGTGTTTCTAAATAGCTCAAAACCTGGTCTGGCCCCCACCATAAGGCAAACGAGGAGTCGCGAAATAATGTGATGTTAATACCCAGGTACACTGTTAAAACAGGAAGCGTATAAAAAACACTAAGCAGTGTCACTGTTGCCAGTATGGTCAGCACCGTATAAAAACCGATGGCCGACAAAAAGGCAATCTCCCCTGCTAAAAATACATCCCAAGCTGCTTTTTCCCATAAAATGATGCTAACTAATAGATAAACAAAATGGCTTGCTAACATTACGCCGATAATGATAAATAAATAAGCCATGGAACGACCCATGAAAAAAGCTCTTCTTTGCTCGATTTTTGTTAGTACCAAATTCGGAATAAACCTCTCACTCTCTTCATTAATCGTAAAGGAAACCAAAACCGGCAGAATCAACCCCAATAACAGCAGTTGTAAGTGAAGAAAGTAACTCCATTCTCCTTCCTGTGTATGGCTCAGGTCGAAACTGTTGAGAAAAGGCAACAGGACCGAAGCTGGTATAAATATCGTCCAGAAAAGACGATGATGAGCAATCATGCGCAGTTCCAGAAAGGCAAGACGCATAATCTCTCTCATTTGATCTCCCCCTGTCCGTTTACATATAAATAGGCATCCTCCAGTGTGGGAGCACACAACCTTGCAGCTTCAAAGCCAACTACCGGTTCATTAGATAAAAAGCGGGCATGCACGCTTCCTATCCGTCTAATGATTGTGACGATTTTCACTTGTTCGGAGAGCCGTTCAATTTGATCCAGCGGAAGCTCGATCTCCCAAACTTTTCCGTCCGCAAGCTTCAACAGCTCATCAACAGGTCCTTGGAAAAATGTGCGACCTGCTCGAATAATCGCTATGTTATGGCACGTACTAGCAATATCACTAACGATATGCGTAGACAGCAATATTATGCGTCCTTGTGAAAATTTTCCCAACAAGTGACGGAAACGAATACGTTCGTCCGGATCAAGCCCAACAGTTGGTTCATCAACAATAAGCAATTTAGGGTTGCCCAACAGGGCCTGAGCAATGCCGAGGCGTTGTTTCATGCCGCCTGACAATTGTTTGATTAGCTTTTTCCGGTGCGGAAGCAAGTTGACCTGATCCAGCCAATCATCGATTTCCGATTGCCGTTGTTTGCCTTTGGGCATACCTTTCAAATCAGCAAAATAATGCATGGCAAAATCCAGACTCATATTTGGAAAGAAATTAAAATCCTGAGGCAGATAGCCCAATCGTTTCCGTATTTCATGCGCTTCTTTTTTAACGTCAATTCCGAACACAGTAACGGTCCCTTGCTCAAAAGAAAGCACAGTAGCTAGTATTTTCAGTAAAGTAGTTTTTCCGGCGCCATTATTTCCAAGTATGCCAAAAACTCCTTCGTTTACATTAAGTGAGAGTTGCTGCAAAACACGAGTCTTGCCGAACGATTTCGATAGATTTTCAATTCGTATCACAATAATGCCTCCAACTATGCATATTCATTGTAGCAAACAAAGAAAATGTTACCATTGATATATTGAAATTACCATATATTCAACTTTTTAGTTGTTGGGGTAGCACCAATCGCCATCAAGTTAAGTTTGTTTAAAGGTATTTTCAGATAAAGCTTCTTCTTTATTTAGGAGACAAAACGAAAATCACTTAAAAATTCACATGACAAATAAACCCTAACAGGTTACATTTTTTCGAGTTAGGCCGTTTGACTTATATCAAAGACGGCTTTTTTCTCGTATCGAGGAGATTTTCGCCCGTTTCGCTGTAGGAGGTTGAACAGGCGAAGGAAGATCTTTGATAGCTCTTGGGTGTTTCTTTGTGTAGCTTGAAACAGAAGTGGAAAATAATCTTTAATCTTGTATATCGCTTTATACTCGCTCGGCTCTCTTTTTTTCTTTATGAGGAATAATTGTGAGGTTTATAAAAAACACCGTAGGGTTTATTTCCCAAAACGGTGTTCTTTTGCTTCTTTATCCTTCTTAATAGCTTTTACTATATCGTTATTTATTTCACCTGACATCTCCATCATTTTTCCATTTAAACCTTCAGCCTTTCTCTTTAGTGCATCAGAGCGTATAGGATCGCTGTGCTCCCATCCTTTCGATTCTCTTCTCAAAGTTATTTGTGCCATTTTTACACTGCTGAAATGTTGTGTCTTCTGGCTTGATGGCGAGAGTCCTAATAGTGTTAACTCATTTGTCGTTTTTTATTGAATGGGTGTCGGCGCCTTTACCTTATCGATTACAATTATTCCATCATACTGTTCATTAGGAACAAACTTCATTGACATCGGCCTAATAATTTCAGCTGTCATGCCATCTTCGGCGGCATAAATCGGTTTGAACATCCAGGCATTATTCCTATTTGGTGTTGAGTGTTTTGATAAATCGATAAATACATTCTTATATCCGCTCTGCATCATCAAATTTTCAAGGCTTCCTTTAGGCATAGGATTTATATTAAAAGGTTTCTGTGTAGCAATGGTGATTGTTTTTCCTTTATTCATATATAGCCCTATGACGTATTCCTTGCCTTTCAATCTTTTATGGAGAAGTTCTCCCATACTAGTAAAGCTGTTTATCCATTTGCCATTTTCTATTGTACTAATTTTAGAGGTGTTTTTAGCTAGATGGTCATTATGAGCCCACAATATTACTTTTTTTCCTGGATACATAACTTTCATTAGCCATTCTACATTGTCAGCCATGATTTTGTCTCTGAACTCATAGAACTCCTTTGTATTATACAGGCCCATTTCCATAAATTTGATTCGATCACTGAGCGATTTTACAGCAATATCAACTATGTGGGGATTATTAGGATGTGCAGCTGCAAGTTGTGTCCTGTTATCTTTAATAAATTGGATTAGATTCTTGTATTGCGGTTCATATTTGTCTATGACTTTCTTAATCTCCGCCTTATATTGAGGAGACTTGTTGCTAAATGTGCCATACTTGTTCAGGACTGCATATAGCTCGGTTATCCCTTGCATTTCAAAGTCGAGGTACTGTTTGCTATACTCCTTATCCAACTTGGAAATCCAAGCTGCGATAAACTGCGTTAAATAACCGGATGTAAACTGCATATCATATCCNGGATGTAAACATCATATCCTGCCAGGTACAAGGGCTTGTTCGTTTTACTCTGTTGTTTGATATAATCAAATAACTTAAGTGTTTCTTTGGAATGCCATACTGGTAAAATGGAACCCCCCATCATCTGTTTGGCAGTGAGGGAGTCGGCGTTTTCATAGATGGCGGCAGAATCACCGAGCCCTGATTCAAAGGCAATTACATCAAAACCAAGCTCTTCATGCAAATATTTGATAAGCCTTGTTTTAACACTGCTGTACTCTGCTACTATATGAAAATTTTCACCGAGACTAACCACTGTTTTATCCTTCAGAAGAGGCTTTAAAAAGGCTAAGTCGCTATAATCTTCTGATGTAAGGGATTTGATTTCTTTGGCGTTTTGTTTCAACCATGTGCTCTGTGTTGTGGCCGCTGATATATTTGTTGAAGCAAATAATAGTGAAGTCCCTAGCCCTACGGCTATAATTCTTGTCAATAGCTTNCTCTTGTCAATAGCTTGGTTATCTTCATTTATGTTTCCTCCTTATCGATCATTTGACATCCATTGTCGCTTTGGATGATCAAACCTTGGTCTTTAGCTCCTTTTGGAAAGCGTGTACTACTCACTTAATTAACAGCGAAAAGAAGCTCGTTTGTACGGCAAAACGAGAAAATTTGTAGCCAACAATTTCTTTATCGAAAGCATCCATTATTCAATATCTTCAAAGGACTTTTGAGTCAACCGAGACCTTTTCTTAGACCATCATTTTTCTAATCCGGTGCAAGTAACGCCAGCGGACGAGAAAGAAATAGACGGTTTGCGCGAACAGGAATGCTGCGAAAGCAATCAATGCGGGCTTATATACCGTAAAAATAAACATCGTCTCAAGGATAGGCCGGATGACAACCAGTGTTTGTATGAAAGACACTAGGATAGGAACAAAGAATAATAAGGCGATTTGCAGGGTGGACGAAGTTCTCATTTCTGATGTGCTAAGCCCAACTTTGGATAGCCCCTGATACATTTTGCTTTCCGAGGCAAGCTCGGTGTACAGCTTGAAATACAAAAAACTAGCGGACGAAACGGAGAAGATGAAAGCGACGAACAGACCGATAAAAGCAAATAGGGAATAGACTTGTTTACCGCCTAAATAACTTTGGATTCGGGTAGAAAGATAGTTTGCGCTGTGGCTCTTTTCTTTAAACCACTTCTCCAGCTTGCTGCCGAATTCCGCCTCCAGGCCTTCCGCGCGGGGAGGCTGGCCATTCCATTCCGGCACATGATACACAATCATTATTTCCGCCTCGCTCGTTCCCTTAATATCATGGAATTTCTCGTCGCTTACTACGAGCATGTTCGCCGTAAAACCGAAGGACGAGATGGATCTGCTTTCAACTTTTTCTGCGACGGATAAGACTTGACCGGATTCTAGTGTTACCTTGTCTAGTCTGGATATATTTGTAGATTTAGGTTTTTTTGCATTGTCTATCCATATGGCCTCCTCACCGCCAACAGCTGTATTTACAGACAGATTCAAAGGGGCCGTCAGTTCATTGAAAATGCTTGCGGATATAACCTGTACGTTAACGGCATGATCGGTACGCTTATAGACGGTTTCCAGTTTAATTTTCCGATAATGTACACCTATCTTGTTCAATTGTTTGTCAATTTCGTTCAGATCACCGTCCGTGTATGAATCGTTCAGGCTGAAATATTTAAGGACGAAAGGATTGTCCACATAATCTTCCTGATTCGTCTGAATCATCCCAATCACACCGCTTCCGCTCATGCAGGCGATGGAAGTCACGACTGTAACGAGAAACAAAATCCTGGCGTTGTCTTTGATCTTGTACGCCATTTCAGATACCCAAACTAGGTTCGTTCCCCGCCATGTAAACTTGCGGCTTCGTTTTAACAGGCGAACGACAAAGACTGACAATTGGGAGTAGAAGAAGTAAGTACCGGCAATTCCCGTTACCGCCGCCATGATAATACGGTTTGGCGACAGCTGCCCTACATAGAGCGACATCCATCCGACCGCAAGCAGCACAAGCCCGATCAGCGACCATAGGATGGAAGCCCTCGGCTCCTTCTTCGGCCGTTGGTTCCCCTGCAGTAGTTCAAGCACCTTGGATTTGCGAATGAAGAGCAGCGTAAACCACGAGACGCACACGAACAGGATAATAAAAGTAACGATCGTAAGTAGTATAGCCGACTTCGGCCAATAAAAAGGGAGCTCACGCATGTCCATCATTTTAGCCCCGAGCAGCATGAACAGCTTGAACAACAGAAGCCCGCCCGCAACCCCCGTTACGATGGAGCCAGCGCCGATGATTAAATTTTCCAGAAAAGTGAGTCGGTTGATCTGACTCGGCTGCGCACCGAGAATAAGTAAAATTCCAAACTCCCGATTGCGGGATTTCAGAAACATGCTGATCGAATACAACACAAAAAAAACGGCAAACAAAAAAATAACATATTGTGCAACCATCATGAACGCACTAGTCAACTTCCCCATCGGGATTTGTTTGATCTCGGGGTGATAGGCGAATGCCGCAAAAGAGAAAAAGATCAGGACCATAAAGGCGCTGCTTAGAAAATAAGCGAAGTAGGCCCGTGCGTTTCGTCTGACATTATTAAACGCGAATTGAGGAAAGCTCATTCGTTTTCCCTCCCCAGAAAGACAGTGTGTCGATAATTTTCTGGAAAAACGCCTGGCGGTTTTCGCCGCGATGAATTTCCGCTGCCAGCCGCCCGTCCTTGATGAATATGATTCGGTTGCAATAGCTGGCGGCAATCGGATCGTGCGTAACCAGCATAATGGTGGTGCCTTCTTGCTGATTGATCTTTTCCAACGATTCCAATACGACGCGGGAGGCATGGGAGTCAAGCGCGCCTGTCGGCTCGTCAGCGAGCAGGAGCACCGGAGACGTTATGATGGCTCTGGCAATAGCAGCTCGCTGGCGTTGGCCACCCGAGATTTCATAGGTGCGCTTGCTAAGAATTTCGCTAATTCCTAGCTTGGCAGCCACATGCTTCAGTTTCTCTTCCATGTCGCTGAGCCGCTTTTTGTCGAGCGTCAGAGGCAATACGATATTTTCCGCGATGGTCAACGTTTCAAGTAGATTAAAATCTTGAAAGATGAAGCCGAGCTGCCGCCGCCGGAAGATCGCCAAGTCATTTTTCTTCATTTGGTAAGGATTACGGCCATTGATCATGACTGTGCCCGAACTTGGCGTATCAATGGTGGAAACCATATTGAGCAGCGTTGTCTTGCCGCTGCCGGAGGGGCCCATAACCCCGACAAACTCCCCCTTTTCAATTGTCAGGTGAATATCGGTAAGCGCGTGTGTGGCAATCTTGCCCGTATATACTTTGTGTAGTCCGCTTACTTGCAGAATGTCCATTCTAAATCACTCCATTCCTGTTATGCTCTTCCTAAATGTACCGGATTGACCTCGTGGTTGCTATGGATTTACCTTAACCTTCTCTTACCTGGCATTTAAGGTTATGTTCGTCTCCACGGCAAAGAAGCAACTCGCCGACAAGTGCGAATTGCTTCTTTGAAAGCGGATGGTTCCACCGTTATGAACGAAGCGGACCATCCTTGCCAAATATGAGCCGTACAACCGTGCCGACCCCAGGCTCCGAATCCAGCTCCACCTTATGCCCGAGCCGATCGCAGACCTCCCGGACAAGATACAATCCCATTCCTGTAGATTCGTGGTACTGGCGGCCCCGTTCCCCCGTAAAATACGGGTTGAAGACCCGCTTCAAATCTTCTTTGACAATGCCGATGCCTTGGTCGCGAATCTCTAGCACCGTGCTCGCCTCCTGTTCGTAGGCACGAATAAATACGTTTTTCCCGGTGTCAGCCGTATAGTTAGCAGCGTTGATCAGGATTTGGTTGATCATGAACTGAAGCCATTTGGGATCGGTGCTTACCTTCCAATCCCCTTCAAGTTGAATCTTCGGAGTGATGCCTTTACGTATAAACAACTGGCGGTTTTCCGCCAACGTCTGGTTTACAACCAACTGCAGCGCAGTTGGCTTTATCATGAAATCTTGCTCAAACCGCTCCAGCCTGGATGTGTAGATGACCATTTCCAAGCCTTTTCTCAGCCGCTCCAGCTCTTCCCTAACACTGTCCGCCGCTGTATCTTCAAGCTCCTGCACCATAAGTTGAATGACGGAAAGAGGTGTTTTCATCTGATGTACCCAGCGATTGATGAAGACAATATGCTGGTCCATCCGGCTGCGTTCGCGGTGTCCTTCCTCCTGATAATGCCGGTCATAATGGCCGAACAGCTTGTAAACAGCTTCTGCAAGAGGTGTTTCTCCCATCGGTTGAAGGGCTTCGCCCTCAAGCGCAGGCGGACTGTTGAGCTGCTTGTATAAAGTTCGCTGACTTAAGTAACGATAGCCCAAATATACGGCTAAAATCGAGGTGCTGAGAAGTATTCCGTAAAAGACGATCGCAAAAGGGCGGCCTTCTCCTGTAAGCCAATATAGTAGCGGAACGAGCGCCATCTGAAGAATGTAAAACAGCAGCAAAGGAATATGTTCTTTCCAAAACAGCTTCATATTGAATCTCCGGCTTCAGAGCTCAGACGGTATCCTGCGCCGCGTATTGTCTCTACTGCCATCTGGGTACCTAGTTCCTTTAACTTTTTGCGAACACGGGAAACATACACGTTCAACGTATTATCATCGATAAAGTGATGGTCCGCCCACATCAGGTCGAGCAGTTGGTTCCTGCTAACAACACGCCCTTCTTTGGCCATCAGCGCCTCCAGCAAAATCGCCTCTTTTTGGGTCAGCTCCGCTCCGGTCTTCCCATATGTGACAAGCAATCGTTCCGGATATAACACAAGCGTTCCGGCTTCAGTCTTTTTCTCTTCATGACCTAAAGAATATTCACCGTACACCCTTCTTAAGTGACTGCGAATTTTCGCCATCACCACTTCATAGTGAAAAGGCTTCGTTATATAGTCGTCAGCCCCGTTCTCAAGCGCCATAACCTGATCCATCTGATGTTCGCGCGCGGAAATGAACAGGATAGGACAAAGTGAATACGTCCGGATTTGCCGGCACCAATAAAATCCGTCATATTTAGGGAGATTGACATCCAACAACACCAGGTGAGGCTTTGTTTTCTTAAAGCTTTCCATCACATCGTCGAAACTCTCGACTTCTTTGGCGTCAAAGCCATACTTCCTGATGTAAGAGTGAAGTAAGCCAGACAACTTGGTGTCGTCTTCGACAATAAGGATCGTATACATGTTCATCGGCCTGACTCCTCTTTTTCGAATAATAGACAGAATATAGACGAAAATGAAGGAAGAAAGTCGCATTCTCTGTTTATGGTTGGTCTTCCTTTTGTAAGCTATTGAACGAAAAGCTCACTTGCTATTACCAGTTCGATCCACCAGAGGAGTTACTTCCACCCCAGCTAGAGCCTCTGGACGAGTTGCTGTTACTCCGCTGTTGTTCCTGACGCTGCCTTTCCTCTCGACGACGTCGTTCTTCTTCACGGCGGATTATCGGGGTCTTTTTGCAAATGATATAACGTATCTGGGTACACCAAAAACATTCGTTGAGCATCCACTTTTGATATTTCTTCCGGCTCCATCCTATCAGCTATCTCATGAGCTACATCTGGGACCGATTTACCTTCCGCCCGATAAATCATTGTTTTTAAGGAACCATAATGTAAATCTTCTACCCATGAATAATCCTCTACAAGATTAACGGGTGAGCAGCCATTAAGCATACCTAGTAGGATAAACAGACTAAATAAGGAGGAAAGAAAACGCCTCATTCGTATCTCCTCCTACATCCCTCATATAACTTGAATGTCAGCAGGTAATATACTTTTATATTTATATACCCAAAACGATGTAATACGTGAACAACGTTTATTATCTGACTGAAGACGTCTCTGTATGTTTTGAGAACGTCCAACGAGTAATCTGACGATATACAACAGGACCTATTCACTTAACCACCACACCTTTTGAGCTAAAACTATAGACATATTTTATATCAAAACCTAGAATTGGTATAGATCTCCATTCGCAAAAGGCGTAGCAACATTCTAACAATAGTATGTAAGAGGACGATTAATCTCCGTCCTCTTACACCACCATATGTACTACTCGCTATATCACCACTTCTGCTTCGGATAAATCCATGCGGATGGTCTGTTTTCATTTTGGCAGTTTGGACTTTATTTTGTTAGGCAGACTCGTCTAATGAACGCTGACCATATATAAAATTTATGTTCTCTAGGCCGGAGGTTTGCCGCCAACTTCTTTCAGATTCGACTTCACGGTTGACACCCTTGTATAAGCTACTAACTACAACTATCTTCGCCATTCAGAACCTAAACCCCAGAGATGATAATCATACTGAAAGCACAGAAAAAAGCGAATTATCCATTTGGATAAACTCGCTGATTTAAATAAAAAAGACGACTTATTATAAAAGGAAGCTCATCCTGTTTCTAATATTAAAAAATCCTTATACAAAGATACATCTAAACATGCTGTAAAAAGAAAGGGGGACAGCATATTTAAGACCAGCTGACTCTTCTTTACTACACAGCAAAAGTGCAGTTATTTTACTCTTGAAATTTGCTTCTTCTTGTTTAAAAAAAGATGCTGACAGCCACTTCCGAGTATAGCTAATAACGGTAAAAAGAAATACGTATATACGTTAAAATACCAATTATTCGTAAACGGACCAAGTAAGGTTAAAGTTTTTCTATGGTTTTTTACAAATTCCGGATTATTTAATTCTACTAATTTTGCCTGAACATAATAATATTCACCGATAATTAAACTAATAAGCAAAAGTAAAGAAAGTGAAGTGTAAATAGCTACTCTACTTTTATTACTGCTAGTGAAAAAAGAAAAGAAAATGTTATATAGAAGGACAGACATATAAATATACAGAGGAATAGTGGGTACCATAAACAACAATCCAGGATTTCCGTTTCCTCCAGTCATATATGGTTTTGACGTGGTGATATTAATGATATAAAACAATCCACCGCTTAATAGTGCTACAACTCCAAGGATAAATATACGTTTCCTCTCCATAAATAAACAACGCCTCCCTGGCTCTAAAAATTTAACTGCACCTAGTGTTGATAGACTGAATTCTGGACACGCAGAACCGAGAGTGTGACAATAAAAGCATTCTAAATCGAGGTGTCTACGATGACAAAACTGTTGCGATTCTTCCTTCTGCTCAATGCCCAACCGTAGCAGAGAAATGAACCGATTGCAACACGTTACCAAGCTGTTTCCATTTGACGATTATGATCGCCATTTCGGCACGGGTTGCTTTCGCATCAGGGCGAAACAGCCCATTTTTGTCCCATCTGCTTAAACGTTTTATTCTATGCTTTTTAATGATTCAATCATATTTATTTTGGTAACTTTTCTCCTAAGTAGTAAGTTAGATAGAATGGTAAGTAAGAACGCAAGAATAATAGAAACCAACATGATAAAAATGTTTAATTTATCTGGGATTTGTTGATGGGTACTAGATAGTGCCTTTACAATAATTGTATAAACATAGCCACTTATCGGTAAAGCTACAATTACCGCAAATGTGGTTAGTATAATGTTTTCAAAAAATATAAGTCTGTTTATTTTATTTTTTTGATAGCCTAATACCTTAAGTGTTGCAAGCTCACGACTCCTTTCATAAATGTTTATGGAAGATATCGTATATATGGCGCCAAAGGAGAGTATGACAGCACAAGTGATAAACATGATAAATACAAAACTGTTTTGTTTCAAAATATATTGAGCTGATTTCTTTAGATCATTCTTATCTGCAATTGTATCTACATGATGATCTTGTTCAAAGAAGTTACGAACGCTTATAAGATCTGTAGAGCTATTTGCTTCAACTAAAAGCGAGGTTGGACTGTAGTCTATGTCAAAGCTCTTTAAATAGGCTGGGGTGCTATAAAAGGACGGATTCGAATACTGTGTAGATATATTTAAAACCTTCATATCTACAGATTTATTTTTAAGCTCTGGTGCTGTGAACTTTATTTTGATTATATCCCCTTCTGAAATATGATATTTGTCAGCGTAAGACTTGGGTACCAGCAAACCATTATTTTCCAAAGATATCCTATTGTCATTTTCGTCAAAGAAATGAATGAGATTATTTTCTTTTTCAGTAACAACTAAAGTGGCATTTTCTTTTTCATTATCTTTTATGAATTCAACAGGAAAGGTGGATAAAAAATAACTATTTTTAATACCGGAGGGTAGTTTTACCGTATCAGAAGATGTTCCCATCGTATAATCTACTCTTAGATCATACGTATAAACATCTTCAATTTGGTTAGCTACTTTTAGCAAGGCTGTTTGAGTGCCAAAAGCAGTTATCAATAAAACAGTGCTTACAACAACACCAATTGAGCTCGCTAAAGCTTTTGGTTTATTTAAAAATATATTTCTCAAAATGAGTTTATAACTGTAGGAAATATAACTCCATAAACCCGGAACTCTTTCTATAAATAGCTTTTTCATCTTCTTTGGCGGTTTAGGACGCATTGCCTGAGCCGCACGTTCTTTTAATATAGTTCTACCACTTAAGTAACATGACAGAAGCCCAAAAGCACTAGAGAAAATAATGGGAGGAATGATTGAATAAAAAGAAAGTGAGTATTTAATGTCAGGCAGAGAGTAGGACCTTGCACTCGACGCCGTTACTAATGGAATAAATACACTAGCGGCAATAGCACAACCTATGATTGAGCCTATTATAGCTACCAACACAGGGTATCCCATGTAATGAAGCATGATATTTCTGTTTCTTACACCTAAAGCCTTCATAATACCTACTTGATTTCTTTGGGAATCTATAATCCTCGACATTGTAAGAAATAGGATAATCGCTTCAATCAAAAAGAGAACTAAAGGTATAACCTTACTCATCAATTTATTATTATGTATCGTTTGATTTATTTGAGAATAATTGAAAGTCCGTTCTTTACTTACTTGATCCAAATAAGTAAGTTGTTTGGATTGTACTTCAATTGATTTACCTAAGTTGTTAATATCGTAACCTTCTTGAGCATCAATCATGATTTCATTATAGTAAAAGCCGTCTACGATTTCAGGTATTGTCTCTTCGGCAATATAAGCTATTCCGTAGGTTTTATGGTCTTGTATTTCGTTCTTTTTTGCATGTTCAACATTCTCATCCAAGCCACTAATTGTAAACTTAAAATTTCTTTCATTCGCACTTAAGCTGATTTGATCACCGACACGATAATGATGTTCTTTAGCATAACGGGAATCTAATAAGATCTCATCCTTTTTTGACGGGATACTCCCCTCAATCATAGTAGGCGTGTTTATTTCATTTTGTACGGGGATCGAATGAATTTTTAATGAAGCTTTATAATCTTCAAAGGCTTGCGTGGCATCAAAGGTATAACGTCCTTCTATTTTATTTATACCTTCAATTTTGCTTAAACCAGCCACATCTTCTTTGGAAAGTTGACTGTAATACACATTTAAGTCGCTTAAATTATGTTCTTTAAAGTAAACCTTAACATAAGCACTAAGATTATCACTATAAGTTACCAGACCCGCATAGAAAAAAGCTCCTACTGCGATAACCAAAACTAAGGCTATAAATTGCCCTATAGATTGTTTAATATCCCTTAATAATTTTAAAAATAATTTCATGATTACCACTCAATCCCTTCAACACTTTGTTTTTCATCATTAATCGTAACGCTTTCTATCATTCCGCTTTTAACCTTAATAATTTTATCAGCCATAGGAGCAATTGCAGAATTATGTGTGACCAAAACGACACATTTTTTCGTTTCCTTGTTCAAATCTTGAAGAAGCTTTAAGACGGACTTACCTGTAACATAATCCAAAGCTCCAGTTGGTTCATCACAGAGTAAAAGTAAAGGATTTTTTGCAACAGCTCTAGCTATAGCAACTCTTTGTTGTTCTCCTCCAGAGAGCTGGGAAGGGAAGTTTTTGATACGATTCTTTAATCCGACTTTATGTAAAATATCTTTAGCATCCAGATGGTTTTTACATACTTCAGTGGCAAATTCAACATTTTCTAGAGCGTTTAAATTCGGAATTAAGTTATAGAATTGAAATACAAAGCCAACTTTCTCACCACGATATTCTGTTAACTTTTTTTCGTTGAATCTTGTTATTTCTTGATCACCAACAAACACTTGACCTGAGGTAGCCGTATCCATACCGCCAAGTATATTCAAAATCGTACTTTTACCGGCACCGCTTGCACCCAAAATAACGACGAATTCTCCCTCAGATATGGAAAAATCAACACCATCAAGGGCCTTGATTAGCACTTCTCCTATTTTGTATTCTTTCGTTACTTTTTTGAATTCGATTAACTTTTTCACTTATTACATCTCCTCGTATAGTATTTTTGTAAACGTCAAGTAACTCCCAAACATAGTTCACTTCATCTTTCCATTCATCAAAATGAGAAATCTGGACGATTTCATCAATATTATAGTAATCAGAAATAATCGAAGGACTATTTGCTTTAGGACGTTCAATAATACATAATCTTCAGATATAAT
Source organism: Aneurinibacillus migulanus (assembly GCF_001274715.1). Taxonomy (GTDB): domain Bacteria; phylum Bacillota; class Bacilli; order Aneurinibacillales; family Aneurinibacillaceae; genus Aneurinibacillus; species Aneurinibacillus migulanus. Next base: position 3,962,651 of record NZ_LGUG01000004.1, read on the forward strand.
GTATTATTTTCTCGCAGTAAAAATTTGCTTTTTTAGCTCATTAAAAAACAAATCAAGAACGTCTTTTTTTGGTGGTACTACTCTTATGATATTTTGACAGGGTAGCGTGGTTGGAAGTAAGAGATTCGGAAAAAAGAAGAAGTTGGCCCTGTGCTCCAGCAGAAGAAAGGCAGACGTGTCTTTTTCCGACCGCTCCCACCCACCGCCCTTCCTTCTTTTCTTACCTCCTACCACAAGAATATGTACATTTATAAAGTAAGATGTATATAGCCCCCGATTATTTATTTTATATATGCAAGCCACGCTTCATAAAATGCTTGAATAGTAGGATATCTTTTAGCTTTTTCTTTATGTAGAGCTTTTTGACATACATTATATAGGTCTCGTGTACTTTCCCATTTTTCATAGCTTTTATCACTTCTTCCACCGATAAAGGCAAAAGCAATTCCTGCTAATACATACACATTCGTTTCACTTGTAATTTGTGCATGGAGCTCGTATTCCTCAGGCGCTTTGAAGCGACTTGATCCCCAAAAGTTTTCCCCAATTTTATTGAATACAGGTGCTTTTTGAAAGAAATCAATATCACAAATCGTAAGTTTGGATTGCTCAAAATTATATAAAATGCTACCGTCATAAAAATCAACCATGACGTATCCTAATGACTCAACATACGCCGCAAATTCAAAAATTTGTGTCAATATGTTAAGTCGTTTAGTTACACATAATTGTCTTAGCTTCACAAACGGTGAATGTAGTGCATGGTACTTTTCATACGGTGTAAAATCCCAATGATTGTGCATGCATTCCCCATCAACCCAATGAAACCTTAAGCAAAATCCATTTTTCGTTTGAAAGGAATTAATATATGGAACTAGTAAAGGATATTGAATTTGTTGGTACACTTCTTTTGCCTTCATTAATCGTTGCATCGCATCCTCTATATTACCCTTGTATTCTAAATTACGTGCACCAGCATACTTCAAAAAGTACTGTTGTCCATTTTCAATAATACCAAAGCTAATATTGCCTGAATCGTGCTGATCAAAAACAGTAAATACTTCTACATCCTTTAACCAATTAAAATTATGATACTCAGCTAATGTTATAGGATATTGATTTTTTCCTATTGCGATATTTATCACGTGCTGCTCCTAACTTTGAGCGAACGTAGTTTATAGAGGCATGATACGCATGCTCAAATTGTTTTTACCTCATACTTTGTTTTCTTCTGTTTGTTCATTAAACATCACTCCTTTCAAATAACTGCCCTTATTTACACTTAGAGATTATCGAAATACTCTTTCTTTTATTATACATGATAACAATAAAAGATAATGTGAAATCCCACATCATACCATCTCTTTAAAAACAACTATATTATCTTTTAAATGACTCTATTATTTTCTAAACAACTTCGCATTATGAGGGAAGCCATATTTTTCTGGTTGACCATTTTTATTTAAGTGGTTTTATGATAATGGTAACCGGGGTAGAACATTAAACAACTTGGGAGAGTGAATCCCGTACAATAAACTGTTCACCCCCTACTTATGGAAACCATGTTTGAGGCTGGTTGAGACATCGATCTCGTATTACAAGCGAAGCTATGGAACTACAAGAATGTTTAGGGGTACCGGCTATATCATGTATGAAGGAGGAGGAATGATGGATCCAGTCGTTGGTTTGGATGTAACCAAAGGGGAAAGTCAAGGACAGGCTTTTGTAGATAAGGGACAACCTTACGGAAAGAGCTTTCAGTTTCGTCACACTGCAGAAGGGTTGGAGGAGTTTCTGAGCCTGCTTAAAGAAATAGAAGAACATACAGACAGACGACCTGTGGTTGTGTTAGAGACAACTGAGCATTATCATGCGCCAGTCGTACACTATCTAGAGGAACTTGAGCCTTATAAGAGAAGAAGCATGAAGTGGTTAAACCTCAGAAATCTAACAAGATAACACTACTCGTTAACCAAGGTATATGTGTAGCTGAAGCTTCAGTTTTAAGCCACTCTAGAACAGGTCTTTCCAGAATATAAAGGGGTTTTCAGCGATTTGTTTTCTAGGGTGTCTCTTTATTTTTTTCATAGTACACCACATTAGAGGCTGTTTTAAATACAAATGAAGACAATTTAAAAAAAGCAATCGAAAGGCTATGTAACTATCGCCGTTCCAAAAAATGGGCCAAAAAAAGAGCTCAGAAAATAAGAGCTGCAGCAACCTGCAACCCATTTAAGAATATGGTTTATGAAAGTCATCTCGTGAGTTTAAATATATATTACTCTTCTTCTCCAGCGATATATCTGTATTTCGTGCCGTCCTGCTTTAGAGAATAGCCTGGTATGGCACGTCCCTCACTTTTTACTGATTCCACTTGCTGCCCTTCCTGTTTCTTATGATAGTAGTAGGTTGAGCGTGGAATACGGGCAAAACGCAAGACCAATCGTTTCGGATAGCCTTGCTGGATATAGCGTTCGGCTACTTCAAGTTTTTCAGCAAGTTAGCGATTTCTAATGCCTGCTCGCCAAGTAACCGTTTGAGCTGATCGTTTTCCTACGAAAGAGCTTCCCCATCGAAAGAGGGTACGATGGCAAGGTCAATCTCTCCATGTTTTCCGCTTTCTACCTCTCGTTTCCAGCGACTCACCATAGTAGTCGATAACTCATGACGACGAGCAACAGCTGCCAGATTACCGGTCTCTTTTGCTTCTTTCACTACTTGTTTTTTAAAATCGATCGAGTACTTTTTTCTTTTCACGAACCTCTTCCCCCTCTGTCACTCTAAATGTAATCAAAATACACTCATTGTGTCCAACTTCTCTAGGGGGGCCAAAGAGAGACTAATAAGGGTGTATCCTTTCCTATCATCTTTTCTTTTAGAAAAATTCCCTATCATTACTCATTTTAACGAAGGATACTTTCCTGTATCTGTCTATATCCTTACATTAACCTTATATTAATCTTACATTAAAGGAATTAACCCAGAAAAAAGAGAACGATTTATGAGATAAATAGCAAATTGGATGTAACAAGATAAATAAAATTTCATTTTATTCTGAAGACATATAAGAGGTGGTAATAGATGGGGTCCCTTCTAGAAGAGACCTATAGCTGACGATTATTATTTTGGTGGCAATGTTGTTTTCAATCATTATTAGAGGAATGCATTGCTTTCGAGGCAGTTAGATATTGTTTTCATTATTGTATTTTTTTCCATACGTAGCTCTCCCTGTTTTTCTTTTATGGATATGGTTAACTACTTACTACGTACTTGATGAAAATAACTTAATCATTAAATATCGTCAGCACCATCTCATAGAAAGGATGGCACATTTTTTTCGTTTTGAGGGTATTTGTTGCTCCTAGCTTGATGGCGATTGGTGCTACCCCTAAAGGAAGTTTTTCGTATTATTAAAAATTTCAAGGTATTGTTACAAGGATGGGAGAAACAAAATGATAATGAATTTTTCTGCTCGAATATTACTATTTGCTACATTTTTAATGAATTTAGGAACGTTTGCTGTTTATACTTTTTTAGCTATTTATTTATCAAACATACTTCAATTTTCAGCACTTCAGGTTGGAAGTGTATTAACCGTTTTAATGTTAACCTCAAGGATTCTTCCCTTTTTTTGTGGAAGCTTCGCTGATATAATCGGATATCCTAATTCCATGATGTACGGGATGATTGTACGTGCTCTAGGATTTTTTAGCTTTTCATTTGCATCTTCTTTTGAAGGGACAATCGTTTCAGCAGCTCTTACAGGGTTGGGGACAGCCCTGTATGAACCGGCCGTGGGCGCTTTTTTTAGTCAACAGGATGAAAAAGAACAAAAGAGATTATTTACTTACTTTAATCAATCATTAAATGCTGGTGCTATTGTTGGTCCATTAGCAGGTGGTATACTAATTCAAATTGGGGCCTCATTACCTTTTTTATTCGGAAGTGTTATTTATTTAATAGTAAGCTTGTTAATATTTGCATATCGTAGACAATTAACAGTAAAAACTTTTTCCAACAATTCTATTAAGAATAACATGGTTAATACTTTAAAAGATAAATCTTTTCTGTATTTTAATTTCACTATGATTTTGTTCTGGGTAATGTACAGTCAATTAACAGTTATGTTTCCATTAATGATGTATAAAATTACACATTCACAAGCAGATGTCTCCTTTCTTGTAACTGCGAACTCAGTATGCGGTCTACTTATTATGTTTTTACTTAGACGTCTATTTGAAATTCACGAACCAATGATTCTAATAATCAGAGGAATGATTATAATGGCAGTAGGTCTATTTTTCACTTGGATCTTTCCAGATAAATGGTGGTTGATGTTTTGTGTCATTCTATTTACAATCGGCGAAACATTAGTTCTTCCAGCATCTGATATTAAAGTATCTCTTTATAGTAGGGGAAAGGCATCAGGAAGTTACTTCGGATTATCAAAAATTTCATTTGGGATAGGAGCATCGATAGGTAGTTTTTTTGGCCCTATACTTTTCGAGTTAGACAAATGGGATGGGCTTCCATGGTTACTGATTTCACTACTCGGTTTATTCGGTTCATTACTAATGGCATATTTAAAACAAAAAGAAATTTATCCTGTTCATGATTCCTCAGCTAACTCCACACCACCATCAAGTTAGCTGAAATGAATCAATGAAAAAAGGAGATCTACTTCTGTTTTTCATGATTCGTTCCGGATACAATCTAAAAATAGGTATACCAAATAAACCTTCGACAGGTTCGGTTTAAAAACTATGCGATATAAACGACACCTAATATATCAAAGACGGTTTTCTTCTCGTGTCGATGAGATTTTCGCCCGTTCCGCTGTAGGAGGTTGAACAGGCGAAGGGGGATCTTTGATAGCTCTTGGGTGTTTTTTGGTGTAGCTTGAAACAGAAGTGAAAAATAATCTTTAGTCACGTATATTGCTTTATACTCGCTTAGCTTTCTTTATGAGGAGTAATTGGCACATTTTACTTTTTTACAATCATGAATGTAAAAGAATACTTTCCACGTTTTAAATAGGATTTCATAAAAATTTAACCGAAGATTGAACAAGCAGCACAAAAGTTTCTTCTATATTATGGGCTCTCATCCTGAATGTGTTTTAAAACGTATCGATTGTATATAGTAAGAGATCAGACAAGATTTACATAGTATTTTCATAAAATTTCATTTATCGATTTGTAATAATGAGGCAATTGATGGCAATGTATCAATCCCATAATGCAAAGCAATCAATATCCATATATTCTTAAATTTCTTCCACAAATATCCTAATACAATTCCTATAACAAAAACTGGAATAATGGTTCCCGTTAGAATCGAATAGATATCGCCAGCAGATCCCTCTACTCCACTNATACCGAAGACCAAATACTTTTTCTAATCGAGTTTGAAGGATATATCTATAAAATATTTCTTCAGGAATAGCCGCTTGCACAAGCGGTAAAAGCAGACCAACAGTGAATTTGATCCATGTCATAATACCACCATTTGCAATAACTCTGTTAATCTCTGCTAAATAACTGCTATTTAGAAGGATTCCAAAAAAATAACAACTAGCTACAATTGTACAGGTTTTCCAATTTAATTTAATTTTAAAAATATAAGGAATTTTGTGCTCGAGTTTTCTATAAATAAAGGAATAAAAAGAAGAAAAATGATTTTAATAAAAACAACATACCATACATCTTCAGTAAAATTTCTGGCTCCTAAAATTGGCATAGGAAAATACATTATCGCTACAGAAAATATTGCAACAATAAAAATATATAACAAAGAATATATTGTAAAGATGCCTAATTCATTTATTGATCTCTTACTGTTCATTGATTGTTATTACTCCTTTAATCTCCCACCTCTATGCGAGTAGATTTTAATCCTTGAAACGCTCACAGATACACCACTTATCCCTTCCTGTTTAAAGCGGTCAAGCCCCACCATCCATATGGACAGCGGGACTTGACTGCTTTATTCGTCTTCTTGGTCAATAGGTTCCTTAATATATTCACCTGTTAGAGCATCCACATAACCGAACCCATCCGAGTTATCCCATGCATATACAAGAAGTGGTGCTGGAGCTTGTTGATCCATATACCATGGCCATATATATTTCAGCTTCAGTGGTTTATGATTAATAAATGTTGCAAGCACTTGCTCTTTTGTCGCGATATTTTGCGAATCTGGGAGTTCCACTTTTTCCGATGGAGTAAAAAGATAGAAAGAAACAACCTTTCCTGTTTGTTTATCTATGCCCACTTGATAACTGTGATCTCGTACAGGAATTCCTTGATGGAGTTTGGTGAAATAAAATTGATACTTATCATTTTGATGATCGGTCTTTTCTGGCAATTTGCTCTTGTCGACCCATGACGGAATCTCTGATTCTTCAAAGGTATCTTGCTGTAATTCCAATTCGGTTGTACTTGAATTGGCATATGTCTCCAGGAAATCACGGGCCACAGTAAATGCCTGTTCTTTTGTTATCTTTGCTGGTTGCTTTTTTTGTTCCCTATTTGTAGATAAACTGGCACTATATACCTGACCTGTTTTTCTATCCGTTATTATATAAGCGGTCACTTGACCATCTTCTGTGTTAAAGCGATATTCTAAATAGAAGCTTTCTTTTTGCCATGGAAAATTGAAAGGCTGATCAACATGCAGTGTTCCTTCAGCACCATTGATATCAAATAGCTTGGTAAGCAGCTGTTTTACTTCTTCTTCGGAACGCGCAATAAGCGTTTGTCCTTTCGGGTGAAGTGCAATTTTTGTTTCCATTGGTTTTGATTGCACAGAAGTAAGCTCTTTTTGGTCAACTTTTTTACCCGTTTGCGCATGATATCCGAAATCGTTTAAATCATAACGTAGGACAGGCTTTGTTTTTATATTTTCTGAATTTCGTCCATCTTCCTCTGGTTGCTCTTCTACGTAATTTAGGATAATGCTATCTGCGGTAGTGATGTTCTTTTTAACTTCTTCAATCGGTAGTGCGGTATCCGGTTTCGGTATCTTGACTGTATCTAAATCAACTGGAGTATATGAATAGTTTGTAATATGACCAAATGAATCCACATTCNGTGGGAATTCAACGTTCGCGCCAGGTTACTATCGTCCCGTCTTCATTACGGGTTGCAGAAGCGAAACCATTATATCCAGTCGGTTTGCCGAATTGCTTTCTGCCCTCTGTACCAAACCATTCTGTAAGGAAGCGTTCGGCTGTATCCTGTGCTAGCTGACGGGAAGGCATTTTTTCGGATGCCCATGCTGTAGCTTGTATATCAAATGAAAGCAATTCTCCCGTTTTTTTATCAAATCTTAGGTAAGCAGACATATATTCTTTTGAATTTCCGGTTTTCTCTTCTGGTCTATCACTAAGATTTACTAGAAAACTCTGATCATACTCCAATTCTCTACTTGTAATAATATTCAATTTCTTTAATTCCGGCTGAAGGGTAAACAGCCTGTCCATCGTTTTTTGTACAGCAGGTGGAATTGGAGTTAAGGCTTCTGTTGCTTTGACTGTTTGTGTAGATGTGGCCTGAGTAGTTCCTGATTCCACTTCTTCAGCTAACACGGATGGAGTAAGCATAAGCGAAGATGAAAGGAATAGAGCGGTTAATGGTAGTGTACGCTTCATTAAAAATCCTCCTTTTCTGGATAATAATACAAACCTTAGATCATGATAGGAGCATTCCTGTAATGAATGAAAATGCGAGTGGATAAAAAAAGTACCTCCTGTTAACATACAGAGTGTCACGGCCGTGACCTCGATATAACAGAGGAGGTACTCACCATGAATTATACACAAAATCAACGCATTTCTCAAATCACAGAATCTACCTTGATTATTGGCATAGATATCGCTAAATACAAACATGTAGCACGCGCACAAAACGATCGCGGTCTCATGTATGGGAAAGCTTTTTCTTTCCCAAGTATGCGTGAGGGATTCGAAGCGTTCTGTCACTGGATGAAAAACATAATGAGGGAACACGAAAAAACACAGCTTCTTGTCGGAATGGAACCAACCGGACACTACTGGATGACTTTAGCAGCATTCTTGCGAAGCCGCGGGATTCCGGTCGTGGTCGTTAATCCGATGCATGTAAAGAAGTCAAAAGAGCTGGATGATAATTCACCAACGAAGAACGATCCAAAAGATGCCCGTGTTATTGCGCAACTCGTCAAAGATGGGCGGTACTCTGCACCTTATTTCCCAACTGGTGTATATGCCGAATTACGGGAAGCTGTGAAAATACGAGACCACCTTTCCTGCGAGCTTCAGCGTACTCAAGCCAAGGTGCATAATTGGCTGGATCGCTATTTTCCTGAGTTTTTAACGGTATTTACAAGCTGGGAAGGCAAAGCGGCTTTTGAAACCCTCAAGCATTTTCCACTGCCTCAGGATCTTATCCAGGCAGGTGCCTTTGAAGTCTTGACGATATGGAAGAAAAACATCCAAAGAGGACTTCGTCCCAAACGTGCGGAGGAGCTTGTAGAACAAGCTAGGCATTCGATTGGCCTTCAAGAAGGTATGAAAATGGCAAGGTTGGAGCTAAAAACACTGCTTACAACCTATGAAACTCTACAGCAGCAGATAGAAGAAGTCATAAAAGAAATCGAAGATTTATTACGAGATATTCCAGGTGTACAGTACATTCTTACGATTCCAGGCATAGGAGTCGCTACCGTTGCGGGCTTTTTCGCAGAAGTTGGAGACTTGTCTAGATACCAGCATCCTCGTCAGATTCAGAAGTTAGCGGGTCTAAATCTTAAAGAAAATCGTTCAGGCAAGCATCGAGGAAAAACACGTATCACGAAACGAGGAAGACCACGGCTTCGCGCTCTTCTCTACAAAGCGATTCGACCCTTAGTTGCCAAAAATCCAGCATTTAAGGCGCTACACACGTACTATACAACTCGACAGGAGAATCCACTCCGTAAACAGCAATCGTTAATCGCCTTGTGCTGTCGCCTCCTCCGCATTATGTTTGTGCTAGCTCGTAAACAAATCGATTTTAATATGAACAAGATGATAAAAGACACCCCTTTATGTGGACAGAACCAATCTCTTGCCGCATAAACCGTACAGTTGCTTATTTTTTGAAGAACATTCGCACTTGATATCTTGATCAAAAACGAAGCACGGAGAAGCCGGAATTATTTTTTCCATGCGGGCACAGACCCTGAATAGGAGCATCTCTGGCCTCCACCTCATGGACAGGTTGAACGAAGGAAAGTAGGGACATATGATCCTGAGAGACATGGGAGGGTACACCACCATGAGTCCTGTGGAGATCCAATGTGCAACCATATTTTTCAAAAAAGGCCGTAGGTCTTTGATGGCCTACATCCCCTACTTCCAATATTTTAAAAAGTTTCAAATGTCTAACTGAAGCTTCGTTTATAAAAATCAAGATATTGTAAGAATACATGAGTATTCATAAGAAAAACTTTAATTCATAGAGGGAGGAAAAAAAAGAAAAATCAACTGCTTTGTTGTAAAGTACATCCATTTTGATAGATGAATATGTTTTCTTATCCTTTTTCCTAAAAATATAGGATCGTTCATTTGACGAGTCGCTTGTTGAATCGCTTTTTTCTTGTGAGCACCTTTCTTTTCTCTTCTGCCCAATAATTTGTATCATGTATGCTATTGTAAAAGCCCGACATCTTCCAAGAAATCTCGTGTAGTCTCCTCAGACATAGTAAGTTCATCTTTAGTGTTAAAATGGACCAAAATGGGTTCTTTTTCGGAGGATGTAGGTATAAATACTATATTCCCTCTTCTAGAATCAAAATCCTCATCATTTGAGTCATCCTTTGAAATTTCATTTACTTTCTTGATTTTGTACTCATTAGCTTCTTCCCCGTATAATCGTTTCAACAGGTCTTGGGCCTTCTCCTCTTTTGTATTTCCCTCAAGGTTGACTAAAGGTAGCTCTTCAAAGGTAAAATATAGAACTTTACCTGTTTCATCAAACGTTATGCTGAATTCTTTATCAGTTTCCTCTATTTTTCCGCTCTCATTAAACCCAAGAGAATATATTTTCAATTGTTCCTCCCCTTTTATGGTAGAGCAAGACATAAAGGAATTATGAAGCTTAAGGCCCTTCATTTCCGGTAAAAGACTATAGACTTTATCCAAAGATGCTTGCACTGTTCTTGGTAATTCGGATTCAGGAACATTGGATACTACTTGAATATATTTTGTTATCTCCTCTATTTTTATATCAAAGTATAAGGTAAATACCTCCTTTTCATCACTTTCCAAGAACAACTGAATCACATTTTTTTCTTCATCATTTTCTATTTTTTTCATTTTGTTACCTGTTATTTTATATGCTTTTACTCGCGGAAATTTATCATAAAATGATTCTAATGCCGATTTCATCCCTTTCTGGGCCATAATTTCATCAACAGTCAATTCCTTAAACACAAAATCTTCCTCTTGTTCAATCATTCCTTCTTCTTGCTGGATTGGATTGCTTTCCTGTTCAGCTGCGAAAACCGGCGTTGTAGACAATAAACTGATCGCTAAAAATGTAGTTGCTATTTTTTTCATGGTCTTATTCCCTCGCTGTTTATATTTAGCCTTACCCTAGAGTAAAACTAGTTTAATCCGCTCTTGATGCTTATTCTCCCCTCTAAAAAGGATGCTGCGTAACTTCTTCTTTTTTACCTATTCATTAGCTATAACGTATAATTTCAGGATTTCTTTCCCGTTTTTTAAAATTTTTTATGAAATAATATACATAGTCTTGAATTCACTTTATCATTTGCGTTTCTCTGGTTCGTTTGTAACGTTACGCAAAAGAAAAAACACCACGTAGGTGCTAAAGGTATTTTCCGAACATCATTCACAAGTACTGCACTGAATTGTACGCTTTTCATCTACCAAAATACGGAAAATAAATAACAAAAAAGCCGTTCCAGTTAGAACGACTTCATTTATACTGTGTATGCTATTGTAAAAGCCCGAAATCTTCCAGGAAATCTCGTGTAGTCACTTCAGACATAGTAAGCTCATCTTTAATGTTAAAATGGACCAAAATGGGCTCTTTTTCAGGGGATGTAGGCATAAATATTATATTCCCTCTTCTTGTTGGATTGGATTGCTTTCCTGTTTAGCGCAACTTAGTTGCTTTTTTTATTGAATCCATATACCCTTTAGGCATATTAACGGTTTCAATTTCTGACATTGAAAACCAATTAAATGCTGAATGTTCTTCGCTAATTTCCACATTTAATGTATCTGTACACTTACATAGGTAAGTAATAATCAATACATTCTTACCTTCTAATACTTCATAAACCCATACATCAATCAAATTGTGTATTAAACAAGAAAGTCCCAATTCCTCACGGATCTCTCTATATAAATTACACTTGATATTTTGACAGGGGAATGTGGTTGGAAATAGGAGATTCGGAAAAAAGAAGAGGGTGGATACGCCCTGCAATCCGGCAAAAGAAAGGCCAGCGTGTCTTTTTCCGACCGCTCCTACTCATTGCGTTCATTTTTCAGTAAGATTACTTGATCATCGTTGAAGATGATTCCCTTAACAGAGACAGGAATTTTCCAACTCATTTCGTCACCCCTGCGAATTTAATAATATAATCCATATTCGAATCCTCGAGAGCTTAAAAAGTCAAACAAAGCCTCTAAGTCATGTGCATGATGTTGAGTTTATGCCATCGTACTTCCCAATTCTTTTTATGTAGCCTATCCTCGTAAATTTCAGCTTTAATAAAATTGTTTTGGATAAAATGTTTCGTTGGTCTAACTATCAAGTTTACAAGGTCTTCAATTCCGTAAGGTGTTAGCAAGTCAATGTTATTTTCGTCATTCAAACGAACAGCGATTGCTGTTGCTGTTTCAGGAAATTTCGATACTGCATCTTCAGTCGATTTATAAGGATGGTCACCATTTCGTCGGTGCATCCTTGCTTGATTTTTGACTGACCAATTTATATTCGGATTTACGGAATATAATCTTTCCTCAATAGACTTATCTATCTCTTCATCAATATAGGTTAAATTAAAATAAACCACATCGACATCTGTTATCTCGGTTGGTTCTTCAAAACCATGCAAAGCATCCCAAATCTTGTTACGAATAATCCCTGCACAAATCCAACAATCTGATAGTTTAAGGGACTTAACAATATTAAGTATCTCTATCATCATGTCATCATTTTGTATTAAATCAACTATATCTTTGTGATTTTTTATCATCATTCAACCACCGCTGAAAAAGTTTGAAATTACCTCTTTATTGTACCTTAATGCTGCAGCTATATCGTTTCTCCAACGTGCTTTGTCCGATCTTCTTACACAAAATATGAATGTATCCGGTATGTTGCCTCATCATTATGCTCATGGAGGGATTACGGCCAGGCCAAACGTACGAGATTGCTGATGCTTATATCGGTATGTATCAGAAATTACCGACTCGGGTGATTATCCACCGGCTTACAGAAGAACAAACCAAAAAGAGATGGAAAGACCAAGCGATCAAAGAGAAAAAGAAAGGGATTATTTATAAAGAACGTAGTAAGCGTTTAAGTGCCATCAATGTATATATCACTAACATTCCAGTGGAATCTGTCCCAGCAGAACATGTTCATAAGCTCTATTCTCTACGCTGGCAAATCGAGATTCTTTTTAAAACATGGAAATCCTTCTTTCAAATTGATAAGTACAAGTGAATGAAACAGAAACGATTAGAGTGTCATCTGTATGGGCAACTGATTATCCTACTTTGTTCTTCAACCATGTTTCGTATGCGACACTTGCTACTAAGCAAGAAGAAGCAAGAACTTAGTGAATACAAAGCCATTTATATGATTAAAGATTATTTTTTACTTTTGTATCAGTCCTTGCAAAACAACACCCAAGAAGTATCAAAGACCCTCCTTCGTCTGTTTCGCCTGTTAGAGAAAAACGGACGAAAATCCCACCGATATGAGAAAAAAACAGTCTTTGATATATTGGGTGTTGTTTACGAGTATACCATGACTAAGCGTAAAGTAGCCTAATTTTAAAAATGAAACCCGTTAGGGTTTATTTGATATGCGGAATTTTCAATGATCTACACTGATTTTTTAGAAAAAGAAAAAAGGTTCTTTTGAAACTGACCTTTCCCAACCTTAGCTTGATAGCGATGTGGCGAGACCCCTATAAGGATGTATATAGTTTATTTTATCTATTAATCAAAATCAATTTTTCCCTCAACTTTTAAGATTCTTGTTCGGGCTGAAGCTTATACCGAGTTTCTCGTCCAACCTTCTGATTACTAACAATAACCCCACCCTGTAAATCTGATACTCTTTCTAGCTCAGTATATTTCTGTCGCGTCTTCTGGTAATAATTGAACATGCCGAAGATAAGCTGTAACTCTTCTGTCCTCGTCATACGGGTATTCGTAACCGAAATGATCGGCAACTCGGACAGCGATGTTTCGAAATAAACTGCACATGGCAAAAAAGGAGTCCCATATATTAGCGTAATCGGAGTTAGAGTAAGTCGCTTTAAGCTCGTTCCATGCTTGCTCTTCCAAGTACTTTTCAAAGTACTTACCGTATTTACCCGCGCTTACCGAGAATTGAGTGTTTATGCCAATACGCCATTCGAGAACGTAATGTAACATATTTCGCATTGACTCTTCCAGCATCATTTTTACAAAGGGGAGTTCTTTTCGCCAGAGCCCCTTCGCAACATTTGTGCTGCACCACCAAAATTCATTGCAGCAATCTGAGAATTGTTTGGCCGTCGGTGGCTCAATCCAATAGTCATCATCGCTAGAAGGTGGGAACGGTTCAAATCGGTTATCCTTATCAAGAAGAAGCATGCTCAAACTATCAGAGTCTATGAGTTCATCCGCGTTTTCTATCGGCACTAAAGTAAGGTCTAAACGTTTTCCATCCGTAAATAGCATTAAATACGGAAAATTCCCGTCTTCTTCAGCCGGAGGAAGAATCATATCTTCGGGCATTTGCATGATGATTCTATCACCGAATTGATCAACCCAGCGATGATTCGATATGAAAGATTCGATGTCATCTACGACATACACAATATCGTAATCTTGAAAACAATCTCGATTAACGGTGATATTGGTACGGGAACCGTTCATGATGACGGCGCGGATTCGCGCATCCTCTTCCGCTGTAGCCATTATCATATCCATCATTTCACGTTCAGTTCTCATTGTTTGGCGACCTCCAAATAGTTTTTTAATATAACCAGCTTTTTTAAGGTTCTGGAGGTACCCGGCACATGATAAAAGAATCTACGACACGTTATAACTTGTTTAAATGTTTTACCACTGATTGATCCTCCTATTCAAGAATAGTCTTAACAAAAAAAGTAAACTTCAATTGAAAAAGAATCAAGTTTAAGGAAACAGAAGCAGTTAATCTTTTTTAGCGTATGAGAAATGAGCCTTTTTTTGCTGGAGCGCAGGGCGCATCCAACCTCTTCTTTTTCTGAATCGCCTCCTTCCAACCACGCTACCCTATCAAAATATCAAGTGTAATTTATATAGTTATAATATTGGAAGTATCCTTTCCTGAATTTACTTTGCGGGTGGTGCCCTTTTTTGCACTGTTTTAAGGATATATGCATAGAAGACGAATGAAGGTAGCAGTAATCCATCTTACGCTATAATCAACCGTTTGAAAAAAACGACAAAGTTCATGGGTCCAACCAATGCACCAGGCACACTATACTCTTTTATCACACTTTTTGCCAAATGAGCTCACCACTGCAGGCATCGATATATTTCAATTCTCGATTACGGTCAACGCCCGAAAGAGCAGCGGCTTGACAAGTTGTGGTAGGCTCATAGAGCAGGCGGTAAACTGGCGAATTCTCGTCTAAGTCTTTAAACCATTTAAGTCGGATGCTAACATGCTCACTGTATCGATCAAACGCTTTTTCGGGTGTAAGCACCGGGTAAAAGTTCCTCTCTGCCCGCTCTAGAATCTCTTCATAAGAGACTCCTATATAACTGCAAATTTTCCCAGTCGAAGTACTGACACTAATCATTACCCGTTCATGGTTAACAGGGATATTGTTGATGTAGACAGGTAGATAGAAAAACTCGCGATCACGCAGTTCCTCATCCATGTTTTCCTGATTCACTTCGAGCTGAAGGTAAGAAGTATAATCCGGAAAAACATGTTGCAAAAACTGTTCCGCCTTCTCCCAGCATTGCTTCCGGGTCAGGGGTGCAGTTGCAGCCGTTTCTTTTTCCTCTTCAGTCCAGTGGAAGAACCGTGCCAAACGCCCTGTCGATTTTTCGATTTGAATTATAAATGAGGATTCTAGTTTTCGTAGCGAATCACCCCATTTACGTGTAAGCATCCACAGAAAGTGCTTCTGGTTCTGGCCCTTCACCTACTTTCCCTTTAAGCTTATATAGCAATTCAATCCTCTCATCGTCATCCTTCGATTTCTCAAGCATATATAACTTTGGATCGATACCAAGCAACAGCTCCCAGGCTGCGATGTTTTTGATCAACCCCTCACTTGGATGATCCAGGTTCAGCGGCATTTTTCCCTTTTCGCTTTCTTCCAATGTTAGTGTACCACCCAAGTTACTGGTATTATCTCTTTCCATCGGAGTAATTGGGTGACTAGGAGGCATCATATAATGTTCGATTCCAAAGTGATCAACGCCTGTAATGGCGTCGATCAATCGATGAGCCGGAATCGCTTCATAGACAAGTCGATATTCAGGCTTTGTTCCCTCCATTTCATACATAGAAGGATACAATGTAACCATTGTCAGTTTCATTTGTAAATCACTTAACACTTGTTGTCTCACGTTTTTTGCATCAACGATGCTATCAGGCCACTTTGGTCTAGGGGCGGTTTTTTGTTCAGATCGATATCTGATGATGTTTAAGCTATTATCCAGTGTAATTTCACAGCCCGTATCGGGAAGCGGTAGTCCCCCAACCTCCTCCCTATAGGTGATAAATCGAAAATTTTGTCTCTCTTCGATATTTACCCAAGTGAATGCTGTATGATCGGGATTATGTTTCATTAGAAAAGCGTCAGCGATCGCCTTCGCGTCCTCTTCGGAGTTGTCTTGGTTCCCTGTATTTTTATCTTCCATATCGATATCCAGCCTTATCAAATCCCCGGTTTCCAGGTCCAGCACAACTTCAATTTTGCAGTCGTTTTTTTCTGGATCCTCCCAAATGAAGGATCGATATTTCTCATCACCCTTAGGTGTGTTATCTTCCATTTCCAGCCGGTAATGATCTGGAATCATGACAACTGTTGTTGCTTTTGTTCGGAGTGTCTCATAATCGATTAACATATATACCTCCATGATTTAGCCCTAATTTAAACAAAGTTTTTTATATCTTATAGAAGCTATACGTACTGCGGGTTATTATCTAGCTTTGGCTGAGGTTTCCCGCCCAAAATATTGGCTCCTCTTTTTTGGTTAAAACTGATTTTGACCGCGCCGCCCACAGCACTTTACCGATTGCGGCGGAAGGAGAATAAGGGTTAAGCAACTGCGTTACGACACGGGTTTGAGGGCTGTGACAAGCTGCCGAGAGACAACTTGCCGCAGCCCTCTTTAGGCTTTCCATTCAACAGCTTGCCTACATTGAAATCGGATGCCGGATGAAATTTAAGGTTGTTCCCCGGTAAACCGCGAGGTCACGAATTTCACTTCGGGATATTCGTCGCTCGGGCCGTCAAGCAAGCTCCCTCCTTTGTTCTTCAAATATTTATCAAAAAAATCAAGCGTATATGCGTTTACGATAAAGGTGGCTCTTGCCGGGCTGATTTTGCCGGTCAATTTCACATGCTGGAAAAGTGGGGACAAGAATTGCAATTCGCCGAAATTGTAATGCTCCGTACCCTCGATATACAAAATTTGCCCGCCATTTTTAGCTACATGTTCAAGATGTTCCAGTTGGAGTTTAACTCCTTTGGTATCCTTATCTACCTGTTCTCTTGTGGACCCCATCGCCTCCAACTCTTCGTTCGTATAGACGTAATTTTCCTTGACTTTATTGTAGAGACTGAAAGCCATTTCCGAAAAAATGAACATAAACGGCTTCGACAAAGGCTCTTTGTCATAAAGGTAAAGCGATCCGTCTAGATCAATCCCCGCCGTAATTCTGGGATCATAGGCCACGTCGTACGACGCGGCTCCGCCGAAGGAATGACCGAATACGCCGATACGGTCAAGATCGAGCTTCCCATTAAGCGCGCTCGGAATGTTTCCGGAATTGACTCGTTCAAACTGGTCTAAGGTGAATGTAATATCGTCCGTCCATACCTTCCCGACTTTGTCGCGGTATTGTCTTTCGCCGATCAAATCTTCGTCTGTTTTCATCGTCGTGGTTCGGCTATCCGGAAATACGGTAGCGAACGTGCTGTAAGTATGGTCGATGGAGGCGACAACGTAACCGTGGCTCGCGAGATCTTCCGCCTGGGACGTATAGTATGTTTTCGAAGAGCTATATCCATGATTCAGAATGATCAGCGGATAAGACGCGCTGGAACCGGATACCTCGGCGTTTTCATAGGAATGGCTTGAAATATCCTTCATATAATCCATAAATATCGATGGGATTCTAAATGTTTTAGACATATATTCTTCCTTTAGAAACTTGTCGGCATCGGGGATAAAGGGCTTCGGTTTCCCCTTCGTATTTTGTGCCGGATACCATACTTGCACCATCAACTCTCTTTTGTCTCCAGGTGCCTCGCTGAATATTTCGTTCCTGCCCTCATCGACGAAATGAAAGGTTTGCGTACCTACTTTAAGGCTGCCTGTCGGCTCCGGCAGTTGAAATACCGGGAAAACATACATAAGAGCTCCGGTTAGGAGCAATGACGCCGCTCCTGCCGTGAAGAGGGTCGCGGATAAAAAACGCGGCATTGTCCAAGCAGCGGTTTTATGGAACAAGGTCAGGAGCAAGACGACCAGAAACGCGAGCGTGATGCAATATGGAAATAAAAGCTGTATTCTGTAGCCTTCAACCACTAAATGGATGACTAACAGTAGCGTACCGGTCACGCTGGCAATAAATAGAGGCTTCCGATTGTTCTTACAGAACATTTTTATAGCTAACAAATTTGCACTGGATAGAAGAAGAAGTATCTCAAAAAGTCTCATCATAAACTCTCCCGTGATATTGTAATATAGAATCGGCACAGCTGCTTCACCGCACGTGCCGCAGACCTTCCCAGCATTTTGTTACATACCTCTTTGTTCTCCTGGGAAGCTTTCATTCACCCTAACCTACATATGATTTTCAAGTATCAAGCTCCACATGGTGTATCCTTTCCTATCATCTTTTCTTTTAGAAAATTTCCCTCTCATTCCTCATTTTAACAAAGGATACTTTCCTGTATCTGTCTACACTCTTACATTAACCTTACATGAAAGGAATCAGCCTAGAAAAAAGAGAACGATTATGAAATAAATAGCAAGTCGGATGTAACAAGATAAATAAAAATCTGTTTTATTGTGAAGACACATAGGAAGTGATAATAAATGAGGTCAGTATATTTGGATTGGTTTAGGTTGCAAAAAAATTTTGATTAGAAAAGGGGAGCATTCTCAGCAATTTTTCGTATTTGTATGTATAAGTTTATCAGTTTACTGGAGGCGATACCGATGTATTTTGAGTCAGCCTTTTCTGTTTTTCAATTGTGTCTGTTTATGTTAGTTATTTTTATTATCCTAGCCCCTATAGGGTCTTTGTTGGATGCGCTTGTTAAGCATATCTCCTCTGGAAGGCTCAGACTTTCACTCCTAGTTTTGAATGAGATTATACTTTTTTTCATTTTTGCGTCTTGTATTTATTTTCTTGATGAGTGGCTTGATGCTGTAAAGCTGACAACTTATGCAGAGTTCAGTTTTGCTTTTCTCATATATTCCGTGTCCTTATTAATAGAATATATAGGTGAATATGTAAAGATGAGGGATAAAAATCTCAAATCATGATTTTTATAGTTACTCCATTTTGGAAGCACGTAGGATAGAATAACCTTTTGATGGTTGTTGCGCCAGCCTCAAAATATAACCGTTGTTGAAAGGATGGACAACCGGTACAGGAAGAACCCTCGATTCAGGCTCTATGCTATATACATCTGATTTGATAAATCGACAAATTCTTATGGTGAGAGATAAGAAAAGAAGGAGGGGCGGTGGACGGGAGCGGTTGGAAAAAGACACGTTCGCCTTTTTCTGCTGGGGCACAGGGCATATCCACCCCCTTCTTTCTCCATCTCTCCTCCTTCCAACCACGCTACTATGTCAAAATATTAACCATAACTTATATAACCCGCGAATAGTAGAGTGCCAACCATCGACGAAGACTTACCTTCGTCCCTGGCCTTTGACCTACGTGCTTGAGAATAAGCAATTTGAAAAAATAATCATAGGGGGATCATATAGACTCGCGATTGAAAGAGTTGGTTGACTTTATGACAGACGATAACGTAACAGTGGGACAGGCTTTGTCATTCGAGTCTCATCCCGACACGTTCCCTTTGACAAAACATAAGCAGGAAATAACAATAGCAGAAGTTTTAGATTTTTTACGAAAGGAATTCCCTAAAGATACTGCTAATCGGGTGTTAACCAGATTGCTATGAAAACAGGAAGTATGAGAAGAAAGCAAAAGTGCCAGGGCCATCATTTTTCTTTCTCTATGCGTATGGTTAAATCAAAAAGTAGCTACAATTCCCTTTACTCAACTTTGTAGTCAATTCGAGGCTGCCACAGGAATCACGCTGAACTGAGAAGGGCTCAATCAACGATTTAGTACTGTTTCTGTCGACCTCTTTCGAACCATATTAACGACGCCTCTTCAAGCTAAATTACTCGATTTCCCCAAACTTTCTCACTAAAAAGAACATGCTCTAATGTATATCTAAATCTTAGCTTGATAGCGATCGGGTAGCGTCAGGAAAATGCGGATTTGCAACGATAAGGAAATCCCCCAAAAAAAGCCTAACTTCTCACTTAAAACACCGAGAAATTAGACTTTAGTTATTTACCTTTAAAGTTCTAAGAACAGTTTCTAAGTCACAAAAGTGAATTTTTACAATATTACCTTATATGAACCAGCCTCACCCAAAAAATCAGCCCTTGTTAATCCTTGTTCTCCCAGCAATTGTCTATAGTTTGTAATAGTACCATCGTATTATAAAAGCTCTGTTTACATTTTGTTTCCTTAACCATTTAAGCATTTTATTTCCTAATTGATAAGACCTACTTTCTGTAGCTTTGGAATAAAGTTTGATTAAAAACTTCTTACAAATCAGCATTCTATGGTAAGCAAAAAGAATCTATTTTGAAAAAAGATTGATCAAAATGGATTCTTTCTAGTTGAAGATTGTTGTGTTGCAAATATTAAAAACATGCTGCGTTGAAACTGCTCCGTCTAAAGCAGTTTAATAAATAGCCGCTTCTAAATATACAAGAATCGGCTTAATTGTTTCCTATTTCTTAAATTTTCCCATCGGTTGCCTAATCCTAGGTAAGCGCTACCAGGAACTCCTCTCCGCTTGGCAGCAAAAGACCATCCGTTCGTCCGGTAAAGTAGCGCTGGTTAAGATCGGCCGAGGATACATACCGGACTTCTCGGAAACCTGCCTCGCGGGCCAATGCCAGCATCTCCGGCGGTCTGAAGAAGCTAATGAAAGGCGTGCCGCTTGCTCGCGCTCCCTTTTCCGCCGCATCAACCCCAGGACGGTTCTCGGGTTCGGTAAGTTCAAGCGGCAGCAAGAACGTCATGGCCAGCGTTGAGCCGGGGGCAAGTGTTGCAACTTGACGTAGTGTGGCCGCAATCGCGTCCTTAGTGAGGTACTGGGTGACACCGGTGGAGGCTACCACAGCTGGCCGGCTCGCGTCGAAGCCAGCAGTCTTCAGCT
This sequence comes from Aneurinibacillus migulanus, assembly GCF_001274715.1. Lineage (GTDB taxonomy): Bacteria > Bacillota > Bacilli > Aneurinibacillales > Aneurinibacillaceae > Aneurinibacillus > Aneurinibacillus migulanus. Next base: position 3,983,588 of record NZ_LGUG01000004.1, read on the forward strand.
GTTCCCACCAGGACCAGCCTGCCTCGAAATCGACCGGAACGAGTCGCAGCCAATCGGGGATGCCAAAGCCGAGCTCGTTCAGGCGTTGCCTCTTCCAAGCCTGCGTGCCAGGCTGGTCGACCTCGAAGACCCGCATCCGGGAGGCGATCTCCGGCCGGCGCTGAGCAAAGGTATCGAGACCGGCGCCGAGGATGACGTACTGAGTGACACCTTCGCCAAGCTTTTCGGTGACCAGATCCTCAATGAAGCGAGCGCGGGCCACGATGGATGCTCGGAAGCCACTGGTGCCCTCTGGATCCATGTCGGGGCGTTGGCGCCATTCACTTTCCGGATTTGCCAGTCGCAGGCCGACCTCGTCTTCAAGTACATACGGTGATGAATCTACCTGTACATGCAAAGCTCGCCACAACGCGACCCGTACTGCTGTGTGGTCTGGTTCAGTATTTTGCTTATCATACATGATATGCTCTCCTTTCGATCAATTCCCTGTTACAAAGATACCAATTATTTTCCGGACCGTTGTTAATTTGTTGTATCCGGCTTCAAATTCAAGTTTATGAAATATGCTTTCTGGTTCATAATGTTTCTTTAAACTAATTAAACGATATATATAAGTTACAGTTAATATTTGGACATGGTAGCGTGGTTGGAAGGAGGAGAGATGGAGAAAGAAGAGGGTGGATACGCCCTGCGCCCCGGCAGAAAAAAGGCGGACATGTCTTTTTCCGACCCGCTCACTGTCCTTCCTTCTTTTCTTACCTCCTATCACAAGAATATGTAAATTTATAAAGTAAGATATATCACTAGTGTTGCATAAATATTATCGCAATATTCAGTCTGATGACATTTCTTGTTTAGAGCCAAAAAAGTAAATACCCAATCAAAGGTGACTCCGTCCATTTGGATTTTATTTACAACTATACTTGTGCAACCACGACAATGTATTCGTTACGGAACGGCTTTTCTTTCAATTTTCCGAAGCCAGATATTCGCTGGTTTCCACAAAACAGCCTTTAAATAACGACTAATCTGTAAGATTTTTCGTTCACTTTTTGTTTCGAGCTGCACGAGAACATGAAGACAAAAGACGATGAGTCCGATAAACACTTGGTTATGAATCGCCCATTCGCTTTGTCCGTAGAACTTTTTGATGTTCAAGTGTTGTTTGATCCATTTGAAAAACAATTCAATCGCCCAACGCGACTTATACATTTCTGAGATTTCATCGGCACTCAAGTCAAAACGGTTGGTAATTAATTGAAGTTGGTTTCCTTTGGAATCCACGACCTTTAGTAAGCGAAAGTAGTTTTCAGCACGGTTTTGCGTCGTACCGAGCAACACCATTTGATCCGATAAAACAGCCGTATTTTCGGGTAGCTTAAAGTTGTAAACCTCCCGTATGACAGCGTTTTTTCGTAGCCTTGAGAGAAAAAAGTATCCATCATCTGTCATTCGATCAAAGCGCTCGTAATCAAGGTAGCCACGGTCAAACACATACATACATTTCTTGTCATCCATCATAATTTCAAGCTGGCCACGATCCTGTTCTTTTGCCATTGTCAGAACAGCCTTTTCAGGATAAGAGGTTCCTTTTTCCATAAACACAAGACGTAGATGTAACTTCACACCTGCTTTTGTTTTGCGGAATTTTGCCCATTTATGATTCGTTAAATTGAGTGGCAGTGTGCTTGAATCCACAATTTTTAACGGCATCACGCGTTTTGTATCGTGCGTTTTGGCATGAATTTGTGTCACTAAATCAAGAAAAAGCGTTTGAAATAGATCTGGATTCATGCCATTTCATCGGCGTGACAACTGAGAAACACTGATAGAATCAAGAGCGATGCCTTTTTGAAGCTGGTCATCAACAAGACAATCGCCCAGCGCATGCAGACTTTCGATTTCTTGTAGCTGCGCAAAAAGAAGTAATTTTAGGAATGATTCTGTCGTTAATTTTTTCGTATAGTAATCTAATTTCAACGTTTTCACAGTTTCTTCAAATAATTGAAGATTTATGGGTGAAAACCATTGCCCAAATGAAGTTTTTCGTGTAATCTTGTCCATGCGTAAGTCCTTTTTTAGTGGATTTGGACGGTTTATCACCTGACTTATCCATTATAAAGGACTTTTTCTTTGCAAAAAACAGTAGTATCGAACATTCGGATAATTTTCAATAATGAATTTAAATTAATGAAACACTAGTGAAGATATATAGATGTAATTTTTTCTAAACCCAATTAAACCATTCAAGGTATCGATTACACATACTTCCCCCTTTCACAAGTCCAATTTTGTAAGCACCCCTGTGCTTGGTTTTAATTGTAGTTTATGATGGTGACAACAGTTTTCATAAATTCCAAAAAATCCCATTTTAAATTATTTGATTGAGTGTTACCTGCGATCCAGAAAGGAGTTCGAATGAACGCAAAGTGAGGTAATATCTTAAAGTTTGATTAATTTATTTTCTCATCGAATATACTAATCATTTAATCCCTTTCCATCGAGAATTTTCTGCATACATTTTTCAACTCTTGACTCTCGAGTTTTGGATTGTTTGGGTTGAGAAAAATAAAGAATGTATGCTCTTTGCCGTCCCGGCGTCAATGCTTCAAAAGCAGTTTTCAAGGCAGGGATTTCATCGAATTTATTTTGAAGTTCTTCAGGAATTAGGAATTCTGTATTCTTTTTAAAATTCACTTCCAAACCGGCTTTTTCAATTTCAATGGCTTCATAAATATAGGCTTTCAAGATGGTTTCCATTTCAACTATTTCTTGAACATTGGTGAACCGAATCTGGCGCGCCGCCTGTACATTCTCCGTTTGTTGGATTAGAATCCCATGGGCATCCTGTAACAAGGCACCTTTGTGAAACAGAAGCGCACAATATTCTTTAAATCCATGTATTAAAACTATGTTTTTTTTCTCAAACGTGTAACAAGGATGCATCCACTTAAATTCTTCGGTCAGTTCACAGTCAAGAACGATATTTCTCAACTTCTCATATTCTTCCTTCCACTTTTTAGCTTTACTTAAAAATTCATCAACCTTAGGATTCATTGTACTATTTGTCATTAAGTAACACCCCTCTTCAATTTTTCGATCAGCTGACAGTCAAGAATGAGCATTCTCGGTTTCTCCAATTCTTTCTGTAACTTTTTGGCTTTACTTGAATATTCATCAACCTTGAATCATTTTCTTGATGTTATTTTAATAAGGGAAGGAAAGCAGGTTTCAAGGCCGAAATGAAATAAAAACGAAAGCGGCAGGCTTTACTGTACGACATTACCTGTCTCCTCTCTTTAAACAGAACATATATTCTTATTATAAAAGGATTAAGAAGGAAAATCTACTGATTCATCTTTCGCCTGCAGCTCCACCGTCGAAAAGGAAATCTTCTTGATGCAAATAATAAAAAAACCGCCTCTAGAAGAGACGGTATAATGTTCTATGAACTTTCCACCACTTATAGCAGTGGTTTCTTTTTACATGGTTTTTACCTTCACAAGAAAAACAAACGAATAACCGTTACTTAAAAATAGTTCATACTCATTGCCTCACGTACCTCTTGCATTGTTTCTTTTGCTATAAGACGTGCTTTTTCTGTACCCGACATAAGAATTTCATCGACCTTTTTAGGATCATTTTGATACACGATTCTTCGTTCCCTCATTGGTTCTAATAAATCGTTAATACTTCGAGTGATTTTTCGCTTACATTCCATACATCCGATTTGCCCCTTTTTACAGCTTTCATAAATCTCATCGGAGCCTTCTTTACGAAATGCTTGATGATAGGCATAGATTGGACAAATTTCAGGATGACCGAGATCGGTTTTATGAATTCGGGCAGGATCAGTTGTCGCTTTTTTTATTTTTTCATTGACGTCTTCTTGTGTGGAATCCAAATAAATGGCATTTCCAAGGCTTTTACTCATCTTATTGTTTCCGTCTAATCCGATAAGTCGTGGAACATCCCCGACAAGTGGCTTTGGTTCCAATAACACAGGCTTATAAAGTTGGTTAAATCGACGGACGATTTTCCTGGTTTGTTCAATATGAGGAAGTTGGTCCTCTCCTACAGGAACCAACGTCGCCTTACAAAAAGTAATATCTGCTGTCTGACTTACAGGATAGCCAAGAAATCCGTAATACATATCTTGAAAGCCACGTTCCTTGGCTTCTGCTTTAATTGTAGGATTGTGGCGTAAAGAATTCACTGTCACAAACATGGAAAAATAAGTGGTTAATTCAGCAATCTCTGGAATCAAAGATTGAACAAAAATAGTTGCCTGATCAGGGTTAATTCCTGCGGATAAATAATCCAAGGCTACATTACGCAAGTTTTGTTTGATCAGCTCTGGTTTTTCAAAGTGAGTCGTCAGTGCTTGAACGTCTGCTAGTATTAAGTAAGTTTCATATTGATTCTGCAACTCCACTCGGTTTTTTAAGCTCCCAACGTAATGTCCAAGGTGAAGTTTTCCCGTAATCCGATCTCCTGTTAATATGCGTTCTTTCATTTAGAATCCTCCTCATCATTTGACTTCTGTGATTTAAACTTGAGATCCACCAACCATCATCCATGGACATCACCCCCTTTCAAGAAACACAAAAAACCTCGCCCAGTAAAGGACGAGGTTATCGTGGTACCACCTTTTTTAATCGCAACAAGCGATTCACTCTAAAGTACAGTAAGAAGTGAAAATCCTTACGATACTCCTCTCTTGATAACGGAGAGAGAATCCCGGCGACGCCTACTCATGGTTCAGCGAAGCGACTCAGAAGCCCATTCGGTATCAGGTGAGGATCGGTTCGCAGCAACCACCGACTCTCTGAACCTCATGATCTGATACGTACTTGCTCTTCTTCTACATCGTTAATCCGTTCATATTTTAATCTCATATTATAATAAATGGAAATGGTCAAAAAATCAAATGAAATAACTTGCAAAATGACATGAAAAAGGTTAGAGCTCCTTGTGTGTGAACTGTAACCCATATAATGGACACTTATTAAAGTGATGTTATATGGGTTTTCTTTTGTCCTTATACCATGTATTCTGTTTTAAACAATAGATTATGAGTGAGGCAAACTTATGAAACGAAAAGAATTTAATGAAGAAGAGATAAAACGGATAGAAGAGAATCCAAATGTCACTAGCGCAACGAGAAAGGCCATCACGTTCCATCCTGATTTTAAGCTGGCAGCTATTAAGGAGCACGAGCGGGGTAAGCTATCCTATGAGATATTTCTTTCTCATGGATTCGATTTAGAGCTTATCGGAAAAGATAAGCCAAAGAAGTATATCCATAAGTAGAAGAAAACATATAAAGAATCAGGGGAAGAAGGTCTTCAAAACAATCGAGGACGAAAAAGACAAGTACTTAGACAGACCGAAGAAAATAATCTTACAATGGAAGAGCGCTTGAGAAGGGCTGAGGCTGAGATTGCTCTCCTTAGGACGGAAAATGATTTCCTAAAAAAGTTAGAGCGCATCGAAAAAAAGGAGGTGGGAAGAAATAAAGCACTACCTTCAAATAAATTTGCTTTGATTTGGACTATCGTCAAACAACGTAGGTTTTCACGGATGATGGCTTATTTGTCATGTGTAAAAGCTAGTATGACACGTGAAATTGTTTCCTTCCACCTTTCCTCATCTTTAAAAATGGACATTGCCTACAAGACAATTGACAAGCTGATGATTCATTTAGGTGGTATAGTAAACCCTGGCACAATCCTACACTCTGATCAAAGTATGCATTACACGTATCCTGAGTTTCAACATCGAGTTAAAAAACTTGGTCTCACACAATTAATGTCACGCAGAGGAAACTGCTGGGACAAGGATCCAATCGTTTAATGAACTCAAAAAATGCATAGGGGCTATATCGAAAGATATAACTACTATAGGTGTCAGTGGACATTAGAAAAGCTGACTCCTGTTGAATACAGGAATCAGCTTTTAGCAGCCTAGCCGTCACTTTTTTAAACTGTCCATTATTCGGGTTACAGTTCAAAAAGCCAAAGAGTACACTTTTTTATGCAGTATTTTTCTTTTCTTAGCTGGTAATGCGTAAGCTAGTTACACGGTAGTTTGTTTATACTTACTCTACGGATCACTTTTTTGTTTTTTCCATTTTAAATTATTTGATTGAATGTTACCTGCCATCTAAAAAAGAGTTTGAATGAACGCAAAGTGAGGTAATATCTTAAAGTTTGATTAATTTATTTTCTCATCAACATACTAATCATTTAATCCCTTTCCATTGAGAATTTGCTGCATACATTTTTCAACCCTTGACTCTCGAGTTTTGGATTGTTTGGGTTGAGAAAAATAAAGAATATACGCTCTTTGCCGTCCCTGCGTCAATGCTTCAAAAGCAGTTTTCAAGGCAGGGATTTCATCGAATTTATTTTGAAGTTCTTCAGGAATTAGGAATTCTGTATTCTTTTTAAAATTCACTTCCAAACCGGCTTTTTCATTACTTCATTAAAGTGCTCGATAATGGAATAACTGAAACATTGTGGGCCTCAAGATTTTACAACCAATCACTGAAGCTCCTTTATTAATTTCGTAAGCTCTTTAAATCTTAGATCAAGCACCTCATATTCTTTATTATTTGGAGTCATAAAGCTAAGCTTCCCCAAAACTTCTTGTCGTTCCGTTTCAAGAGTTAAACGCAATTCCTCACTATCATCTCTTTTTGGTGATGGTTCCTTCTTATTAATTTGCTTATATATGGTGTGATTTGAAAAAACGAGCTTGGTGTTTGTTGTTTTTTCAAGAAAATAACGATCGTGTGACACGACCAATAGAGTACCATTATATTGTTCTAATGTTTCTTCAAGTTGTTCACGGGTAGGCAAATCTAGATGGTTCGTTGGTTCATCTAGGATGAGCACATCTTTTTCTTCTAGAATATATTTCATTAACTTACACTTCACACGCTCACCCATGCTCATCTTTCCAATAGGCTCTGTCCACTGAGAATCAAGGAACCCTAAATGTTTCATTAAATTCCGTACGTGTCCTCTCGCTTCAAATGACTCTTTATCGAATAACTGTTTGGGAGTTTGATCAAGGGGCAAGTCAAAAACTTCTTGTGTTAAATAGCCGATATTTGCTGATGGAGAAACCCATATCTCGCCTTTAGTAACTGTTTCTTTTGCGGTTATCATATTCAGAAAGGTCGTTTTACCACTACCATTCGGACCTGTAACTGAAACCTTTTCACCATGCTGAATGGTAAAATTAGCACCTTTAAAAAGTTTTCGTCCTTCGAAAGACTTTTCTAAATTTTTAACCTCTAAGAATCGCTTGCCTACTTTATGATTCGATTTTAATGAAAAATTTACTTGGTATTCAGCCTTAGGCGCATCAACTTTAATTTTTTCAAGTTCTTTTTCAAGACGTTTTTGTTTTGATTTTACCTGTGAGTCCATTCGTTTAGCTTTTACACGATAGTATTCTTTAGGGAATTCCTGTTTTGTTGATTGTGCATGAGCTGATTTTGACCATGATGTTAGTTGGTTCATTTGACCTTCAATACGTTCTATCATCTTTTGTTGTTTCTCATATTCACGTTGTTGTGTAAGTCTTTCTCTTTCACGAAATTTCATATAACTAGTGTAGTTACCTCTATGACTAATGAGCGTTTGGTTTTCAATTGACCATATTTTCGTGACAACTTTATCTAAGAAATAACGATCATGTGATACGAGTATAATAGTACCTTTATAACTTTTAAGTTGGCTAATTAGGAAGTCCGAACTCTGTTCATCTAAATGATTTGTTGGTTCGTCCAACAATAAAATGTCCGTATTTTTGGCTAAACCTTTTGCAAGGCGGGCTTTTAATCTTTCTCCTCCACTTAAATTCGAGAAGTCACGGATTGGAACATTCCACTTCCTTAATAACGCTTCTTCTTGAGATGTAACCTCATCAAAAAAATAAGACTCGGTTTCTTGTTCAACCATCGTGATGATAAGATCACCCTGCAGGTGTTTAATTTGTCCTTCTGTTGGTGGAAAGTCACCGTTCAGTAATTGCAACAATGTTGATTTACCAGCACCATTTTTACCTATGATTCCGATAATATCCCCTTGTTGTACATTCGTATTTATATTTTCGAAAATAGTATGATTTTGAATTTCAACTTTTATATTTTGTAACTGCATTAGTTCTAACATAAAGAATCATCCCTTCTTTTTTTTGGGAGAATAAAAAATCCTCCCAAATAATTTTGGAAGGATTAGTCAAATCGCATTTTTGCCGTACGCAAATAAGCTATTTAGTATCGCAGCTATTTAGTATATGGAAAAATGGGCAGACTAATCCTAAGTTTTATTATCTGAAATATACTATTTCAAATGTTAAAAATTAGGTTAGTTATCCATTGTCCACCCATCATCCCTTTCGTTCAATAGTAAAACTGATTTTAACACCTCTAAGTGAAGTATGCAACATCATTCTAGACAAGAGTTAACATAACTTTATTTAATGAAAACCTTTAGGGGACTTTCCACTTTCTAATAGTCAAATTTATTAATTACATCAAGAACAGAATGTTGACAACTTTCGGCTTTTAATTATTGTTATATGCCTTTTTTTGATATTGACCATAAAGTTGTCCGCAAGCTGCGTTAATATCAATCCCAAATTGTTGTCTAACTGTGACGTGTATCCCTGCTGATGCTAATTTCTTAAAAAATGCATTTACTTTCTTTTCATCCGATTCTCCGTAATGCACTGGTGCATCCATGGTTGGGTTATACCTTATAATATTTACATGGTATAACCGACCTGATTTTACTCTTCCTTTAAGGAGTTCAATAACAGCTTTCGCATGGTCCAAGGAGTCATTAACACCAGGCAACATAATATAAGCTATATAGATCTTCCTACCCGTTACTTGAATATGATCATCTAATGCATTCATAACTTCCACCAAAGGAAACCGATCATTCACAGGCATGAAGGAACTTCGTTGTTCATTAAAAGGGGAATGTAGTGAGAACGTGAGATTAACTTGTGGATAGTCACGAGTCATTCTTCTAATAGTAGGTATAATCCCGACTGTTGAAACAGTAATCCTCCTTGGGCTTAATGCAAATAAAGCTGGGTTAGTAAATATATCTAAAGCAGCGAAAATATTACCGTTCGCCAGAGCTTCCCCCATCCCCATAAACGCAATACTATCTAAAGAATGTCCATCCAAGTAAAAGTAAAGCGCTTGGTCAGTTATTTCATCGGCAGTAAGGTTTCTCCTTAATCCAATAGCACCTGTGGCACAAAATTTACAGTCTAAATTACACCCACATTGGGAGGAAATACAAAAAGACTCCCAACCAGCATGATATTTCATACCTACAGCTTCTATCTTATTAGAATCAGGCAATCTAAAAAGAACTTTTTTAACTTGTTGGGAAGTATGTTCTAACACTGGATTAATATTTAAAATGTTTTCACCAAATTCATTTATTAATTGCTCCCTTAATGTTTTTGGTAACACATCCATTTGTTCAAAGTATCCAACACGTTGTTGGAAAATAGCATGGATTATTTGCTTGAACCTGTAATCAGGCTGCTTCATACTTTTTAAAAATTGTTTTATTTTTCCATATTTAGTTGTTGCATTTATTCGTAGCATATAGCTTCATCCTTTCTCAATTCATTCAAATAATAAATAAAATAAAGATTATTAATTGAAGAGATGTTGGAAAGGAGTAGCTGCCTCAATAAGCTAGAGTGTTAATTTTACAACCACAAAAAAGACACCAGAAAATGTCCGGTGCCAAGTCCTTATTATAAAATCTGCATTAAAATATAATTAATTAGATATACTAATTAACAGGTCATTCCTTACAGATTTTCATAAATGAAGGCAAAAAGCTCCCGGCAATAGTTTCTATATAGGGTGTTTGGCTTAAAAAAGGACAGACTACTCCCGTTGAAACTAAAATGCCAGAAAATTTAATCTTTTCTCCAAATTTAATTCGTAGAAAAGTTAACATAGTTTTTGCCTCCTTTCAGTTATAGATAAATTACATAGTAACATAGCTGGGATTAATAAAGCAAGTTTATGGCAATAAAATAAACTGATCGCATATTTCCTCCTACTATCCTTATTTGACTTAGAGGAGATTATTTTAAGTATAAAATTTCACAATCTTTTCTAACATTTTTACCAATTTGCTTTAAAGGCGTTGCTCTACAATATGGCCCTTTAATGGAATAAGAAATGATTATTTGTTCCCTTCCGATAGCTTTCTATATAATGAAGCTCTAGACACATTTGTAATTTCACAAATTTGATTTACCGTCATATTCCCTTCTTCATATAGCTTTACTGCATAATTCATACCTGCGTGATTTTTATGATATTTCTTTAATCGGCCTTTAAACTTTCCTTCTTTCTTGGCCAGCTCAATCCCTTCACTTGGTTATCGAAATTTGAATAAAATAATTGTAATTGCCGTATTCTAAATCTAGGAAAGGAGGTTTTTACATGGGAAGAATGGATCATGGGCAAAAGGGAAATAACCATAAAAAGAAAATTTCATTGGAGCCGCATCAAGCTAGTGGTTTAAGCAAAGAAGAAGTCGAGCTTTCAAAGGAGCTTGATGAAACCTACCAAATTGAAGAAAAACCTGGATTTAGGCCTACAGGTGTGAAAAGAAAAAGTGAATAGATTAAAAACCTCCAGCAGTTGAAAAATGAAGGCAGAGGGATGGACTCTCATAAACTGCTGTTCATTCAATTCTGTTAAACGACACAAATAAGCCTAAAAAAGAGATTTAAATTTCATTATGTTATCTGCTAATAACATATTCGTTATTCAAGAATCGGGCGCAATTGTTAAGTGACGAACTTAGTAAAGAACTTTTTTGTCACAAAAGGACTTAAAAATATGTTTTATGTTTGTATGAGTAAAGCTTATTTTTGTAACACTGTTCGAAGTTTGAACGGTGTTTTCTATTTTGGAGCTATTTTTGAGTAAAGAGCATTGTTGTCAGCCAACATCTCTGGCTCCTTTGTAACGTTACGCAAAAGAAAAAGCACCACGTAGGTGCTAAAGGTATTTTCCGAACATCATTCACAAGTACTGCATTGAATTGTACACCTTTTGACTGCTAGAGTACTGAAAAAAGCCGTTCCAGTTAGAACGACTTCATTTGTTTCATGTATACTATTGCAAAAGCCCGAAATCTTCCAAGAAATATCGTGTAGTCACTTCAGACATAGTAAGTTCATCTTTAATGTTAAAAAGGACCAAAATTGGATCTTTTTCAGGGGATATAGGCATAAATACAATAGTTCCTCTTATAGAATCCTTATGATCTTTATAATTTGGGTCATCTTTTGAGATTTCATTTACTTTCTTGATTTTGTATTCATTAGCTTCTTCCCCATATAACCGTAAGGCTACTGGAGGGAGTAGCAGCAGCTTTGATTGTTCCGCCAGCGATAGCATATGTAGCTGATATTACAACGATCGAAGAGCGTGCCAAAGGAAATAGTCTACTAAGCGCGGCGATGTCATTCGGATTTGTTATTGGACCTGGATTTGGAGGTATTCTTGCAGAGTATGGAACGAGAGTGCCACTTTATGCAGCGACTGGTGCGGCTATTGCTGGCGTTGTTTTTTCAATAGTTTGTTTTCCTGAAAGTCTATCGAAAGAACAAATGAAAGCAGCGCGAACAAAGACTCCTCAGAAGGAATCATTTCTCAAACAGTATGCGAAATCGTTGAAATCAAAGTATGCAATGCTCTTTGTACTCGTCTTGGTAATGACCTTTGGACCCGCTAACTTTGAATCAGTTCTTGGTTTATATGTAACGAACCGCTTTCAATTCTCACCGCAAAATATTGCCATGATTCTCACCACAGGTGCTGTTATTGGAGTTGGTATGCAAGTATTAATTGTTGCTAAAGTAATTAAGATGTTTGGTGAAAAAAGGTGATAAAAGGCTCTCTTCTTTTTACATCATTCGCTTATGTTGTACTTCTATTTGCCAAAGACTTTTGGGGTATCTTCCTTGTAGCTGCCAGAATTTTCTTTGCTACCGCTATGCTTCGTCCGGCTCTTAATACACAATTATCGAAGATGGTAGAGAGTGAACAAGGATATGTAGCTGGTATGAACAATGCCTATATGAGTGTAGGTAATATTTTGGGTCCAACTCTAGCGGGATTCTTATTTGATACAAATATGTTTGCTCCATTCATAGCAGGTGGTTGTATTCTTTTTATTACTTTTTTGATGACGCTAAAATTGAAATGAAAATTACAGTCGTTATATCAAGGACAGTAATAAAGTCAGTTACACCATTAGCGTGGTGATAACCGATCGTTTTTATATGTATATTTTCTTAACGTTGTAAATCCGCGCTTTGCTTGGAGTGTAATAAAACTTTAGCTTGATAATGTAGTTAATAAAATTGAAATTTTGCTGAATTTATTTTAATAATGTTAATATCATCGCGACAGAGTTATCTACAAATGAGCGTTCTGGACGAGATTTCATCCACACAGTAAGCCCGATTAATGAAACGACCAGTGTCTGTGCTAAAGCTTTAGCATTCAGGCTGCTTTCAAGTTCACCTGAGCGAATACCTCGGACAATCATTTCTTGAAATATGACCGAAAGATACATCTGATGTTCCCTTGTGAGAATTTCAAATTTTTCATCGTGAGGGGCAAGTTCTACCATTGTATTAATGCAAAAACATCCCTTACTCTGACCCTCTTTATATTCCTCTTCCACCAAATCCTCAAAAAATATGCGAATTGCTTCTTTTACAGATCGGTGGTTTTGCAGTTTTGTTCGAATGTCAGAAGCATGTAACTTTGTATATTTACGCAATGCTGCTTCGAATAATTTTTCTTTGTCTCCAAAAGCTGAATATAAGCTTGGGCGTTGTATCCCCATAGTAGCTGTTAAATCGCTTAATGAAGTAGCATTATACCCTTTCTCCCAAAAAAGTTGCATGGCAGCGTCTAATGCTTTTTCCTCATCAAATTCACGTTTTCGAACCACAGATAATTCCCCCTTTTCGAAAAACAAAATTTCCTCACCAAATAATCAATGTTGTTCGTTATTCTTTTTTATTTGTTCAATAATTCCTAATCTGTTCACTAAATCCAGTATTTCAATGTTGTTTGATCCTCTCGTCGGCATACGACACTACCTAATTCAACCTCTCTGCTTGTGGGTCGCCTCCCTTTAAATACTAATCAGTATATTATGATTTTATTTAACTAACTTCTTATTGTCAAACTGTGGGCATTTCTCTCCTCCTCTTTGCTTAATTAAATCAATGTTCTTTTCCTCCATACATTAATTCATGCTTTCAAAAACATTAAACAAACAACCATATAACTTACTTGACACTAAAGTATTTATGAGTTATATTCATCGATAATCATTATGTACCGATCGGTATATTATACTTAATGGTACATTATTATAGAGGAGATGTGAATAATCGTGAGGGAGAAAGAAAAAACAATTGATTTGACTAAAGAACAAGATACGAAAACGGAGCATTTACAATTAGAATCCGACTCGACCATGTCTCAATCTATGGCACTATTGTTAGCAATAGCTTGTGGGATGGCTGTTGCAAATATCTACTATGCTCATCCACTACTCGATGCTTTATCGAGTGATTTTAGCATTAATCACTCAACCATTGGCATTGTTATTACCATCACCCAGATCTGTTATGCATTAGGATTGCTATTACTAGTTCCTCTCGGTGATTTCTTGAATCATCGGCGACTGATTTTCGGCCAAATGTTAATGATTATTATTGCTCTAGTTATAGTTGGTTTCGCTCCTTCCAAAGTGGTTTTTTTCATAGGTATAGCTACAGTAGGAATGCTTGCCACTGTTACACAGACACTGGTTGCATACGCATCAACATTGTCTTCTCCGGCAGAGCGTGGACGTATAGTTGGTCTCGTTACAAGCGGAGTTGTAATTGGCATCCTTCTTGCCAGAACGTTTTCTGGTATATTGACAGATCTCGGTGGTTGGCGTTCGGTCTACCTTACCTCTGCTGCACTCATGCTCATCATGGTTAGCTTGTTATACCGAAAACTCCCAGATGTTGAGTTTAAACGATCATCTCTATCCTATCCAAAGTTGTTGCGTTCTGTCCTCTTGTTATTCGCACAGGAAAGAATCTTGCGTATCCGAGGAGTATTAGCATTGTTGATATTTACCGCCTTTAGCATTGTTTGGACTTCGTTGGTGCTGCCTCTTAGTGCTCCACCATACTCTCTTTCACATACAGCTATTGGAGCATTTGGCCTCGCTGGAGTGGCTGGAGCATTGGCTGCTGCTCGAGCCGGGCGTCTTGCTGATCGAGGATTAGGGCAGCGAACAACCGGTATAGCTCTTATTTTATTATTAGCATCATGGTTGGTAATGAGCCTTATAAGCTACTCACTGCTCGCATTGGTTATTGGTGTTATCCTTCTTGACCTCGCCGTGCAAGCTGTGCATGTCACAAACCAAAGTATAATTTTTACAGTGCGCCCTGAGGCGAGAAGTCGGCTTACGGCTGCTTACATGATTTTTTATTCCATCGGCAGTGCAACAGGTTCAATTGCTTCAACCAATATTTATGAAAACTTTGGATGGAACGGAGTCTGTCTATTGGGGGCCTCCGTCAGTGCTTTAGCCCTTTTGTTTTGGGCAATAACCCTCCATCTGACGGAGCAAATTGGAAAGAAATAAAACCGATTTATGGCCTGAAACTTTTTTTGGAAATAAAAGAACCCCTTTAGATAGTCATTTCTAAAGAGGGAAAGCATGGAGACTTTATTCAAAACATAGCGTCTTTTTTATAGAAATCGCAACTTTATTTCAAAACCGCAAATAGGGTACTCCTGTTCTGGAAGCTAAAGAAAATGTAGTTTGCCCCTCCCCATAACGCCTCAATCGTGTTTCCTTTCCAGTAGTGGGGACGTTGCCTGTCACTGTTGAGCAACCTTTCACTCATTACCTAGTAGCTCACCATGATAGGTGGAACAGACGAGGAAGGTTAGTTTGATTACGATGTGTCGGTACCCCATCGCCATCAAGCTAAAGCTTTCCGGTACCCCCAAAACGAAATTTTTAGGCTTTCTTGTATAAAAAAAGCCCATTTTATCGTTTTGGGGGTGACTTCTTCTCTTAGCTTGATAACGATGGGGTGAAGTCCTTTTTTGTGACTAAAAAAGCCTTGCGGCTCTAAGAGCGAAAATTATGCAAAACGCTCGTATTAAATACTTCTCTCATTATTACTTCTTAACTTTAGCCCTGATTTTAACTTCTTTATACGAAGGGTAAGGAAGTATACTTGGAACCTTAATAAGGATAACTCGAGTATCCTTATCGGTGCTGGCCTCAATCTTTAGAGAACTGGGCGTATTAGCTTCACATACTGCAAACACTTCTGAGTCTACAGGTGTTGCTCCATTTTCGAAATGCCAAATGGATCGCCCTTCCACAACAAGTCCTGCGATGGAATAGCCCTCAGGTATCTCATATTCGAACTTTTGTCCAGAAGAGATGGTTACATCCCACATTTTAGCATCTGCCACTAAATGAACGGGAGAGTCCTCTCCGATGATTGTTTTTACGATAGTTCCATTATTCGTGACAACTGGCAGTTCATGATGTTCATAATGGGCATAGCTTGGTGTGGCATAATTGGCTTCGCCCATGAACGGCTCAAACCAAATCTGAAATCCTGATGTACCTGCTTCATATCTTTCCGAGTGTTGAACTCCACTTCCTGTTTGCATGATTTGGATGCCACCTTCACTGACACGTTCATCATTTCCACGTGTATCATGATGATGCACTTCTCCCTGTAGAAGATAAGAAATAATTTCAAATCCTCTATGAGGATGTAGTGGCAAATGACCTGTATCTTTTACCTTAAACCATGCCCAATAAAAAAGAGTCCCTACTCTTTCTACTGCCGATCCCTCGCCGGGAAACCCAATCGGCTTTTGCTCAACAATTCTTCCTTCATCAAACTGTCCAAATGCCTGTTGATTTGGTGAAAAAATACGAATGGACATAAGAACATCCCTTCCATTTAGGTTATTATTTAGTCACTGAATGCTTCTTCATGTGTTTCAAAAAACTGAATGATGTTTTCGACGGTCATGCCCTACTCCTGCTTACTATCACTCATTTTTTCTCCTCATATACAAACCCATTTTATTTCAATACATCTTGGTATTCTTCATGTCGCATAAATTGACTTTTAGCAAAAGGACATAAAGGGATAATTTTCTTGTTTTCCATCCTCGCTTTTTCAACTACTTTATAAACAAGTTTTTCAGCTATCCTCTGTCCTCTAAGAGCATCAGATACGAAAGTGTGATCGATAATAATGGTGTCATCACCTACAGGTGTATAGGTGATTTCAGCAAATTTTTGACCATCTTGCTCAATAAAGAAACGACGTTCCCCAGATTCAATCAAGTACATGTTATTATCTCCTCTTAAGACTGTTATCATATTCTTATCATCTACAAGCAACTTTTCATTTGACACTATACTTTTGCAAGGGTGTTGATTATCCAGTTTTTTCGCTAAGACTTACGGTAAGTCAATTAGCATGAAACGGGAGCTGGATGTAGTGGTTAGCTGTAAGGAGGATGTTTCCGTGATGCGTGCCGAATCCCGTTTATTTAAAGCTGTATCACCGTTAACAACAAGTCCACCTTCGATAACAAACAAGAAAATGCGTCGACCTTCTTCTTGGGAGAATGTAATTTCTTTGCCTTCTTCTATATCAGACAAATAAATAGTCAAATCTTGGTGAATGTGAGCAACATTATTAGAAGAATTTTGCTTTGATACAACAGGCAATAAAGCATTTTTCATTTTTTCAACATCAAATTGTGTTTGTTCATACGATGGAGTGAGGCTCTTCTCTTCAGGGATAAACCAGAGCTGTAAGAAGTTTACCTCTTCGTCCCCTGACGGATTTACTTCGGAATGAATCACCCCTGTACCGGCTGACATTCTCTGTACCCCACCGAATGTCGTTGTTGCTGTCCCCCCTGAAGTATCAGTATGCTTTAAATATCCTTTCAGTACAATAGATACAATCTCCATCTCCTGATGAGGGTGTGCACCAAAACCATGATGTGGAGCAACAAAATCATCATTTAATACGCGAAGAGGACCAAAGTTGAGATTGTTTGGATCGTAATAATCCGCAAATGAAAAACTATGAGAGGTCTTTAACCATCCATGATTAGAAGTATGCCTAGATTCAGCAGGATACACGTTTATCATCTTTCATCACCGTCTCCTTTTTTATTATGATTGCATTTTATGTTTAAATCATTTATCTCGAATTCAAGATATATATCTAAAAAAATTTTACCTCAACTCTTCTGCATAAAAACCAAGCTTTTTCAAAAGTGTAATCATCGTTACCTTCTCCTTTGAATCTAACCCTCCGAATATCTCGTCAACCGCTTTTTCATGCCTTGGAAAAATCTCATCCATGAGTTCTTTTCCTTTTTCTGTAATCACTGCATGCGTAACCCGTCTATCCTTTGGACATGCTTTTCTTTCAAGAAGTTTTTTTCCTTCTAGTTTATCAACAACATACGTAATACTTCCACTTGCCAGCAGCACCTTTTTACCAATATGTTGAATAGGCTGGTCACCTTTGTGATATAGCAGTTCAAGCACAGCAAATTCTGTTGGATTTAATCCATGGCTTCTGATATCCTCTGTCACACGATGCATGACAGCACGATTTGCTCGTGACAATACAATGAGTAATTTTAAGGATAGCTCCGTTTCATGTACTGCATTTTCGTTACTCATACTACATCAATTCCTTCAGTTATTTATCTTGAATTCAAGATAATTATAGAATGTATAGATTGATGCTGTCAACACCACTTTTTATTTTGTTGATTTTCCTCTTTTTATAGTTTCAAGTGGAGCGTACTTGCATTTCGCCTTACAAGCTTTCTACTGATAGCTCTTAGAACTTCTCTTGATCGCTTACTCCAGAAATACTATACAGTAAAGATAATAAAGACAATGGGAGTTGAGATAAAAATGATAAAAGTAATAACAAAGGAGGGGCGTTATAAGCCCTTTGATCCCCTGAGAATTTTTGATATAGATATCATTCAGCCTGGGCAAGGATTTGGAATGCACCCTCATGCTAATAGGGAAATTGTAACCTATGTTATCGATGGCACATTAGAGCATCAGGATAATTTAGGTAACAAAGTTATCCTGGAAGCAGGAGGTGTACAAAGGATAACGGCTGGAACAGGAATTTTTCATTCTGAATGCAACCGTTCCAAGGATAAACCCGTTCACCTTCTCCAGATTTGGTTTTTACCTACTAACAAGGGACTCCCTCCTTCCTGGGAACAAAAACGGTTTACCAAGGAACAACAACGTAATCAGCTTTTTCCTATTGTATCGGGTACTCCCCTTAGAAAAGCCTTACATATAAATCAGGATATAATCATGTATGTATCGTATTTGGAGACAGGAAAAGCAATAACTTTTACACAAGAAGAAGGACGCAGAATTTTTTTGTTTGTGATGGAAGGGGAACTGACTCTTAATAGGAGTATGACACTAAACAGACATAATTCAGCCCGAGTTACGGAAACATCGACACTAGAAGTAACAACAAACTCTGGAACACATTTCATGCTCATTGATTTACCATAGTGCTTCATACAGGTGGAAGAACATCCTTAACAAAGGCCTGTCGAATATTTCTTTACATTCGAGGGTACATTAACATTGTCTATAGTGATTCTGTTGACAAAACAAAAGCATGCGCTCTATAATTATCTTCAATTAAAGATATTTTAATTAAGGATATATTATAATGTAAATCCTTAAAAACTAACAATAGGAAGGAAGATTGTAATGGCAAAAGATTTTTATACAGCTATAGAAGACAGACGTACGATTTACGGACTTAGTAAAGAAGCTGTCGTTTCAAATGAAAGAATCCAAGAAGTAGTAAATCATGCTGTAAAGCATACCCCTTCCGCATTCAATTCTCAAAGTGCACGAGCAGTTGTTTTACTGGGAGAACACCATGATAAATTATGGGACCTTACAAAAGAAACGTTACGAAAAATTGTTCCTGAAGATCAATTTGCTCCAACTGAAGAAAAAATGAATTCTTTCCGCAGCGCCTATGGCACAGTATTATTCTTTGAAGATGAGAATGTCATCAAATCATTCCAAGAACAGTTTGCTCTATACAAAGACAACTTCCCAATTTGGTCGCAGCAGTCTTCGGGTATGCTCCAATACGTTGTTTGGACGGCATTAGAAACTGAAGGGTTTGGGGCTTCCTTACAGCACTACAATCCACTCATTGATGATCAAGTTAGAAAAGAGTGGAACATTCCAAGCAACTGGAAGCTCATTGCTCAAATGCCGTTTGGGAAGCCAACCGCGCCTGCTGGCGATAAATCCTTCCAATCATTAGAAGACCGCGTTAAAGTATTCAAATAAGAAAACAAGCGAAAAGAACGACATGAACTGTAACCCGAATAATGGACAGTTTAAAAAAGTGATAGCTATATACATCTGATTTGATAAATCGACAAATTCTTGTGGTAAGAGGTAAGAAAAGAAGGAAGGGCGGGAGCGGTTGGAAAAAGACACGTTTGCCTTTCTTCTGCTGGAGCGCAGGGCGCATCCAACCTCTTCTTTCTCTCACTCTCCTACCTCCAACCACGCTACCCTGTCAAACTATCAAGTGTAATTTATATAGGCTGCTAAAAGCTGATTCCTGTATTCAACAGGAGTCAGCTTTTCTAATGTCCACTGATACCTAGAAAGACTCCATTGGAGCGTTTCCCCAGCAGTTTCCTCTGCGTGACATTGATTTGGTTTCTCCTTCCCAATGTTCGAGAGATCAAATCCATTCTCAAGAAAATCTGCATCGGTTCTTTATTCTTCAGATATTCTTTGACGGCTTTTAACTTAAAATTCGGATGAATATTCATTGAGTTGATTATACCTGTACCCCTATCATTTCCCTGTACAAAAAACCCGAATAACGGACTTTTTACGTGTCCATTATTCGGGTTACAGTTCACCGTAAGGTTCCTCTATCCTTTTCTTTATAATATGTTATTCATTTAGTACGGTTCACTAAGAACTCGAATTATATTTAGAAAATTAACGATGTTGCAATCTAAATGGAGAAATGAGCATTTCTTCTTTCATGCAACTAATTATCCACGTCCAGCTTGGAAAGAAGGATATAAAGTCATTCCGCCATCAGCAAATAACGTAATCCCAGTTACATAGCTAGCTTGTGAGGAAGCAAGCCACGCTGCAACAGCGGCAATCTCTTCTGGTTTCCCAATATACCCCATTGGAATCATACTTTCAACATCAGCACGTTTTTCTGGATCCGCAAATTTTTCGGCATTAATTGGCGTGTTAATAGCACCTGGCCCAATATTGTTTACGCGGATTCCTTTTGGCGCATATTCCAATGCTAATGTTTCTGTCATTAACTTAATGCCACCTTTACTAGAAGCATAGTGCACAAACAATGGCCATGGAATTTTCTCGTGAACACTAGACATGTTAATAACCGTTCCTTTAATATCATGCTCTACAAAATATTTAATTGCTTCACGGCTTCCTAAAAAAGCACCTGTTAAATTCGTATTGATTACTTTATTCCAATCACTTAACGGCATTTCATGTGATGCTACTGGATTTTCTATACCTGCATTATTAATCATAACATCCAATGTGCCAAACTCCTTCACAGCTGACTGAATTAGATTTATCACGTCTGATTCAACTGTGACATCACCTTTTACAGTAATGGCTTCTCCACCTGCTTTTTTAATCTCTTCTACTACAGCGTTTGCCTCTGTTTCGTTTGAGCGATGATTAACCACAACTTTCGCTTTTTCCTTCCCAAAGCGAATTCCCATCGCTTTCCCGAGTCCTGTTGCCGCACCTGTAATAACAACAACTTTTCCTTCTAAATCTGGATACATAACTTAGTCCTCCTTCTTATCCTTTTGCAATTCCTAACATAATTCCAGCTGCGATAATCAAAATGATCCCAATTATGATCGCGATAAATTGACGTTTTGTTTTTTTCTCACCTAATATAAAAATTCCACCTAGAGTCGAGATCACAATTCCCATTTGTGAAAGAGAAAAACTTGTTGCTACACCTACGCGTGGCTGTGAGATAAATAAAAACATATTTCCAGCCGCCCAGATTAGACCTGGAATAATGTTTCGAATTGCATATTTATTAAATGGCTTATGCTTAATTGTTAGTAAAATCCCACCTAATACCATTCCAATTGCCTGTGGGAATAAAGCAGACCATCCATTTATATTAAATAAGCGTATCACTACTACATATACTAAATAACCAAGGGTTGAAATCAGTAAAATCACAATTCCCTTTTTTAAATTTCCTGCTTGTTCTTTCTGTTTTTCTTCTTGATTTTGGAGTGATGTGAGGACAATTCCAACAATGATACAAATAAGTGCAAGAACACCTAATATAACAGACTTTGTTGTCGACCATTCATGAAACACAATAACTCCAAATAAAGCAGTTGAAACTAATTGCAGCCCTGTTGAAATGGGCATTGTTTTTGAAACTCCCATTAAATCAATGCTTTTCAATTGATTCGCTTGTCCCAGTGCCCAAAATAAACCTGATACAATTCCTACACCAATAATTACAGGTGTTAACACGGGCTTCACAAAAATATAAATACCTATGGAGAAAATAAGTGCGCCCAAGGTTGTCCCGAGTGTTTGGCTATAAGGTCCACCACCAAGCTTGACATTAAACAGTACAATACTTCCCCAAAATAGAGCCGGTAAAATCGCTAAGAAGATATCCATTTTCAAACCTTTCTGTGTAAAATTTCTAAATTACCTATATTTTTATTATTCTCCATACTCCCCCAAAAGGGATACAAGCATGATTTCGATTCAATAACTTTATTGCTTGGCTTTCTTTACCCATTCTTCGACTGATACTATACGCTTAGCTTGATGTTTTACAACCGCTTGTACATCTTCAATCATCTTTCCATCTTGCTCAACTGTTATACTAGTACCATATGGATTTCCATCTGCACTAAATGTTACAGATCAGTATATCCAGGTGCGGCAACAATTACTCATCACTGATACATTGTAGTATGTAATGATAAAATGCAGCTTCTTGACTGCTACGAGGATTTTGTGCAGAAGGCATGGCATTAACAACTTTATTCACAAGCTTTCCATTGAACCATAATCCTCTTGTCGTGGCTAAAAAATGTTTCATTTGTGATGGATGTTTCCCGATTCTCCATGCGTCCCATGAGTTGGATAACGTTCGTCTTCTATGTGGTAAAATACCCCCAAAGCAAAAAATGCGCTATTCTTTCTCTATGACCCATAAAAAGGATGGTGCATTTTTTATGACTGCTTCTATATCTCAAGAGTTACGATGATTTGCGAAGGAACTTCAGAATTCTCCAAACACTAATTACATGAATCAGGATGTTCAAAGCACTCACACGCTGCAATTGATCTTGTAAAGCACGTTCGCTCAACTCCACATGTTTCCCGAAGAAAATACGTTTCATGTTGTCTTAAATATCGCTACCTTCGTTCGTATGTCCATGTATAGGTTCGCCCCCCTTATTATTCCACATCTAACCACTACAAGTTGTAGTAAATTCATATCACTACGTTATGTAGTAAAATTCAAGGTCCGCTCCTCTTGACAACTTACTACAAACTGTAGTAAGTTCATATTACTACAAGTTGTAGTAAATGAGTCGTTATAGGTGCATAACGACAAGTAAAGAGGTGTACACCCATGAAAAATGTTCAAAAGTTGTCTGACACTGAAATGGAACTCATGGAGGTGATTTGGGAATGTGATCCTCCTGTCACATCGACCGAATTGCTGCGTATTTTCGCTCAACGGGGTAAGGAGTGGAAGGCACAAACGATTTCTACCTTCCTATCGCGGTTGGTGGACAAAGGAGCGCTAGAAACCACAAGGCATGGCCGAACGAACAAGTATGTTCCCCGTATATCGCCGAAAGATTACAAACTAGCCGAGGCACAACATGTATTAGACGGGTTATACCAAGGATCGGTTAAAAACTTAATCACTGCTTTGTATGACGGCGACAAGCTTTCGGACGAAGATATTGCAGAGCTGAAGCAATGGTTTTCAGGAAAGTAGGTGCAGTATATGAGTAAACTTCTGGAACTGCTCGTCTCCCTTTCCGTTGCAGGAAGTACCGTTGTAGCCTGCATTCTCCTGTTGCAGCTTATTTCACCGGGTGTCTTCCCTTCGAAATGGCGATATGCGATTGGAAAAATGGCAATAGGGTTATATCTTTTGCCCGTAGCCCTTGTTATGCAATGGCTTTTGCCACTCTTCATTCCGAAGCAAACGACAACCGTACCTATACCCGAATTACCTTCGAGTGTACATGAAATACAGCCCGGCCTACCCACAGTGGCCATTCCGGAACTGAATCTTTCTGCCGATGTAGCCCTCATCTTTCTGAGTATTTGGGGAACAGGAGTTTTCACTTTTGCCATGTGGCAGGTTTATTGTTATCGCAGGTTTATAAAGAAATTACAGCAAACTCGTTCACCCGTGCCGGAGAATAGCGAAGCAGCCAAACAGCTAACCTTGATGAAGGAAGCTCTCGGCATGCAAAGCAACGTCCGACTTGCTTATAGTTCTGCTGTTTGGAGTCCTGTTCTTGTCGGGCTATGGAAACCGACCATTTATCTCCCTATGGAGAATTTAGCAAATGTGGACATGGCTATGGTGATTCATCATGAGTTGATTCACTTGAAACGAAAAGACTTATGGGTCAAGGCGATTACCTTGGCAGCAAGTGCCCTGCATTGGTTTAATCCCTTGGTTCACATTCTCCGGAAAGACATTCATACGTGGAGTGAACTGTCCTGTGACGAAGAAGTCGTGAAGGAAATGTCCTATACCGAGCGAAAACGATACGGTGAAACGATCCTGAACGTGATGACAGGTTCAAGGGGTATGCCCGCTCGATTTTTCGCTTCCTTATCCGGTGAAGGAAAACAATTGAAAAGGAGATTAACGCTCATGCTTAATGTGAAAAAACTGAAAAAACATACGATAATTATGAGCGCAGCGGCAGTCATTGCTGTTGGAACAATCGGTACATCGACAGCCGCCTGGGCAGCTAAGGTAACACCCAAGGTCAATACTGATACTAATCAAACCATTAAAGGTACAGGTGATTCTATACGATATGAAGGCGTACAATTCTTGAAATACAGTGCTCTTACGCCTGATGAACAAAAATTCGTAACCGAAAAAGGGGTAAGGGGCCTATATGCTCTTGAAGGTTATAAGCGCTTAATACCTTTTGACGAGCTGACAACCGATGAACAAAGACAGGTCACTAAAGAAGATGGGTATTATTCACCTGAGAGCATCGCGAGATTAAAAGAATCTAATGAGAAGTACCATCCTGGAGTATCCGTTACAATAACACATCAAGAAGATCCGTCGATTCCTCCTGGAACTTCAATGACAATAAGGAGTTTGACTCCCGAAGAAAGGGCTGTACTTAAGAAAAGGGAAGAGGAAGCAAGATCAGGGGGCTCAAGGAAACTGACCCCTGAAGAAATAGCTGAGTTAAAAGCTTTGTTTCCCGGAAATACTCAAAAGTGAAAAATTGCATTAATTAAATATGATGTTGCGACAAAAGCACTGCTCGAAGGCAGTGCTTTTGTCAGTTGTCAATAAATACAAGCTCCAATAACATCTTAATCATCACTATATAAGTTATGGTTAATATTTTGACAGGGTAGCGTGGTTGGAAGGAGGCGATTCAGAAAAAAAAGAGGTTGGATGCGCCCTGCGCTCCAGTAGAAGAAAGGCCAGTATGTCTTTTTCCGACCGCTCCCACCCACCGCCCTTCCTTCTTCGCTTACCTCCCACCACAAGAATTTGTCGATTTATCAAATCAGATGTATATAAATACACTAGAATTTTACTATACCTTATAAATGGTATTCTTCTTAAGGATATATCGGTGTATTTGTTCTAGAAAACTTAACGAACCCTTAGAGAGGTCTCAACACATATCCATCATGTTAAGAACGCTATTCCTAAATGGAAAAGTGCGTTATCTCTATTTGCTAGAGAATTACGCCGATACATGTTGCCTGCTGATCTTAACCATATTGCTATGTTCCAGAACCTTAATAAAAGGTGCTGATATAGGCTCCTCCCATCTTGGACATCCTCTTTTGACAAATGACTTAAAGCAGTTTTTTGTCTCCTGAAAATTATAAAATACTTAAACAACTATATATTCAATTTCACTGCTCTTGTAGCAATACAGGTGTTAATATAATTGTCCAGCAAACTTTGTCCCCCCATATTATCTTCATAGAATCCAGTAATCAGAAAACCAGCATCAATTTGCCCTTGAATTTGATTTTCAAGGCTATGACCAAATTCTAAAGCCTGATTAGCTGCTATATGTTCCTCTAAACGTTCTTTTGGAAGATCCGACAAGTCTGAATATGGAATAGAATATTTAACCTCTAACAACCCTTTTTCCTCTGATTCAACATCAAAAATAAACAAAATAGGATTTACAAATCCTGAGATAAGGGTTCCTCCATACTTCAAAACTCGGTAAGCCTCTTTCCACACAGGTAAAATATTTTCAATAAACAAATTTGACGCAGGATGCACAATAAAATCGAAACTTTCATCGTTGAATACTGAAAGGTCTGCCATACTCCCTTTCACAGTTTTAATATCGAGATGCTCTCTTTTAGCAACATATTTATCCTGTTCTAATTGTTTTTCTGAAATATCAAGAACTGTAACTTCCGCACCTGCCGCTGCGAGTATAGGTCCTTGTTGTCCCCCTCCTGATGCCAAACACAAAATCTTTAATCCTCTTAATGTAGGAAACCATTCTTTTGGAACAGGTCGTGTTGGTGTTAAAATGATTTCCCATTCACCATTCTTTGCTTTCTCGATAACTCTATTATCCACAGGTTTTGTCCATATATTACCAGATTCAACATTCTTATTCCAAGCTAGACTATTGTAAATATTAATATCCATTCCATATCCCCTTATTTATTATAATAACTTGCAAATTAAAATTGACTGTTAGCTACTTTATCAAAATTTTTTCTGATGTAAACAGGACAGCACCACATGCCAATCAAGTTAAAGTTTTATTACCAGAACGAAACTTTTAGACTTCCTTGTAACGAAGAAGCTTATTTTATCATTTTAGGCTGACTTGTTTTCTTAAGTTGATAGCGATGTGGCGGTACCTCTATAAGCGAATGACTGGGCACGGCTTTTGTACCCAAAGAACGGATGCAGAACGCCTTACGAAAGTATTGCATAAGCGAGTAAACTTGAAGCGGAAGTAAGTAAAAAGAAAAGTGAAAAATAGCTAATACTTTTTTAGATAAAAGCCGTTTCTTCTTGGAACATCCCATCGATGTAACCGAAACTAAAGACCTAGAAAATAGATGTAACCTCTACTTCGTCCCAAATATCTTCAAGTTTAGCTCCTTCTATCCTTGCATTAGTTAGCAAATCTTCAACATCTTTGAAAGTAAAAGGTTCCTTTTCCTTATCATAAGATAAAAACCAAACACCTTTCCCTCTGCTAATAAAATACTTTTTATTTTTATAACTAAAGTTAAATTCACGCCCTATCTTCAAATCTTCTGTAAATATTTGAAAAGTATATTCATCCATAATTTAATTCCTCTAAGAAGATATTTATATGATTCTATTATATCACGAATAGTATAATATACTAATACAGTAAATTTTATGTTTTATATGAAAATATTACCATAATATTATATATATTGTGTTAAGAACCAAAAGAAGGTTGTGTTTAACTTGAGGGGAAAAAATTAAGATTACTATGGGAAAAGGGTGTTCCAACAGAAAAACACTCTATAACAACGAATAGAAATATACCTGTAAAATATGTTCATGCCTATTCATCAACTGATAGAATGGAAAATGGAAAACTTGAAATATTACGGTGGGCTTGGAAGAGTAGATGTTGATATAGACCATGAAGATCATAACAGTCCTAAAAAACATTCGATTTCACATAGACATAAGTTGACTTGGACAGGTGATAGAGCTGAGTGTAGCAAATCTGTTGATTACTGGTAATTGAAGTGGAGTCAAATAAAAAAGCAGGTAAAAAATAGAGGTAATACTAGGGGCCCCATACAGGACTATTTTTTATAAAACAACCCCTTTTATCTCGTTACGGTGCCCTTAACTTGATGTATCGATGAAATTTTCGCCCGTTTTTCTGTAGGAGGTCAAGCAGACGAAGGAAGATCTTTGATACTTCTTGGGTGTTATTTTGTAAGAACTGATACAAAAGTAGAAAATAATGTTTAATCATATAAATGGCTTTGCATTCACTTCTAGCCAATTTCTGAAGAACAGCAGGAGATAAATGATGTTGTAATTTTGTGAAAAGAGGTTTCGGACTTGAATATAAGTTACACGGTTACTCCCTTTTCGTTTGGTTTGGAAACCTGGAATTAACGATTTACTATGTGTCCACAACTCGGCTCTCCCTAGCTAACACGCCATAATCTCAATAGCGACGCTTCCAACGCATGATCGCTTGAAGTCCTAGCTCCTACATAAGACGAAGTAGTGAATAACTATGCAATCTACAAACGAAAAAAAATATATTGAAATACTGAGCAAAAAGCGAACATTTTTATGTTTGCTTGATCGTTTATACTGAAATTGACTCCAACGTATAAAAAGGAAAAAGAATGAGAAAATAACTCTATATTCCTTGATATAGTCTTCAACAAAAAGAGGTAGTGTACAATGGAAAACGACGATTTTTCACTTTGGCTTGGAGCCTTTACTGCAACATTTACGGCAATTGTTTGTGCGGGGATATTTACCATTATTTTTGCGAGACCTTTAATTAAATTGGTAGTAGGTCGCTTTACGAAACGGTTAATGTCCGAGCGTTACCCCGAAAATATATGGGAAATGGTAACAGCTATGACAAGAATGAATCCAACAATGGTAATTGAAAATAGTCTGCGTGCTGATTCAGGAAAAGTGATTGAAAGGCCGTTTGGCAGTCCACGTAAATTTCTCAACTTTGATGGTCTTATTTTCTCACCTGCCCAGTTGGCTGTGTTGCCTGCCCATGAAAAAGAGCCCGTTGATATGAAGGTCACAATCGGACCAAAGGCAAAAAGACCATTGACTCTTGATATTCCCCTAATGTCGGCTGCTCTAGGATATGGGATCGGCGTGAGCGAAAAGGTGAAAATAGCCATGGCTAAGGGGACTGCTGCTGTTGGCACAGCCACCAATACGGGAGAAGGAGGTTTTTTACCTGAAGATCGAGCTAACTCTAAGTATCTAATCCTTCAATATAATTCGGCAACCTGGTCAAAAAATCCGGACATTCTAAAACAAGCAGATGCAATTGAAATTCATATCGGCCAAGGGGCTAGTGCTGGTGCTGCCAGTTTTATTCCTCCTGAGTTTTTAGAAGGCAGGGCGAGAGATGTTTTACAAGTGCCACCAGGCGAAATTGTAGTGCCTGCCCGCCATCAGGAAATAAATAAACCGCAAGAGCTTAAACCTTTGGTAAATAGGCTTCGTAAAATGACGGAAGGCGTTCCTATTGGAGTTAAGATTTGTGCCAGTGCAATATTGGAAGCGGACTTAGAAGTAGCGATTCAAGGAGAGGTTGATTTTATTAGTATTGATGGAGGACAAGCCGGAACAAAAGGAGGTCCCCCCATCTTAGAAGATGATTTCGGACTTCCTACGATTTATGCCTTATCACGAGCTGCAGATTATCTCGAAAAACGAGGGGTAAAAGAAAGAGTTAGCCTTTTGATTGGAGGAGGATTTTTCAACCCAGGGGAATGTTTAAAAGCACTTGCTTTAGGAGCTGATGCGGTATTTATGGGAACCGCCCTCATATGGGCGATGACCCACAGCCAGGTAACAAAAGCCGTTCCATGGGAACCACCTACGCAACTTGTTTTTTACCCTGGTAATATGACAGATGAATTTGATGAAGAAGAAGCGGCTAAATACTTAGAGAATTTTTTTACTTCTTGTGTTGAAGAAATGAAGGTTGCTATTCGGGCTCTTGGAAAAAATTCATGGCGTCAAGTAAATAAGGATGACTTAGTTGCCCTGGACGAATGGACAAGTAAAGTAACGAAAGTTCCACTTGCTTATGAACCATACGAACCTATTACTGCAGGGCAAAAATGCAGTACAAAAGAACGTAGAAAATGGCTTTCTTTTTTTCAAAAATCGTAAATATAGAACATCTAAGGCATTGAAGGACTTAATGATACGTAAAGGGGGAGTTGGCACTTGGTGACAGCGACGCTGGGATTACCCTATTGCAAAGAAGCACATAATATTCAACCCAATTTTGGTAGCATTTGGGAACACGATGAAAAGTGACTGTGTAGCTTTCCCCATATTTTAGTTTCCTTTCGTTAATAAAGCGCTCTATTTTTACAATCGTATTTTTATAGAGTGATAAAAGATGCAATTCTGACTGATAGCCACGATAGCATTCATACTCCTTGATTCCTTGAACTACCATCTCTTGTTTTAGTTGCTCAAGATAATCTTGTTGCTCATCATACAGTTTTTGCCACATAGTTAATTTTTGTGGTCCTGTTAATAACATGGACCTCTGTCAATAGATTGGACACATGGAATCGAAAGAATCATGCTACCAAATGGTACGTATGTTCGTATTGATTAGGTGTAAAATGCTCAATCGAAGAATGAATGCTTTTTCCATTATAGAAACAAGCAATGTACTCAAAAATACGCTTCTGCTCGTGTTGAGAAGCTTTCAAGATAAATGAGTTCTTTCTTTAGTACGCTATAAAAGGACTTGATGCAGGTATTATCATAACAGTTGCCTTTACGGCTATGCTGCCTGTCATACCGTAGGTTGTAAGGCGTTTCTGATACTCGTGTGACGCATACTGGCTCCCCCGCTCCAAATGATGCAGAACTTCATTCTGCGGTCGCCGACGACGGTACGCTTGATTCAATGCCTCTAGTACAAGCTCTTTCGTCATCCGTTTATCCATGTGTCAACCGACAATCTTCCGGGTATACAGATCCATGATGCTCGCTAGATACAGCCAACCCTCCTAGGCAGGAATGTGTGTAATGTTGGCCATTCATTCACACCTGATTCGGTGCCTGGGCGCTAAACTTCTGTGCAAGTACGTTATCATGAACCGGTAGGTTGTGTCTAGAGTTGGTCGTAGCCTTGTACTTCTTGACGGTACGAGATTTTAAACCCAGCTCTTTCATCAGACGAGCCACTGTTTTCTCCGACACCTGAACTCTGCCTCAGAACCTGTGTAATCTTCGAACTGCCATAGAGACGGCGAGAGGCTAGAAAAGCACGACGAACTTGCGTCTCCAGTTCTTTTCGACGTTGACTCCGCTGGTTTTCCTTACGTTTGATCCACTCATAATAACCGCTTCGGGAAACGTGGAGGACGGTGCACATCTTCGCGACACAGAACTGGAAGCAGTGTTTGTGAATAAAAGCATAAACTAGCACCGGTCTTTTGCAAAGTAGTGCATCGCCTTTTTTAAAATCTCATTCTCCTCCTCCAAATCCTGAATTTTCTTTTGGAGATCCCGTAGGGCTTTTTCTTCTGGTTTTAACTGGCCGCTACCGGGAAAGGTTTGTTCCCCATCCTTTTTGAACTCGGCCATCCAGCGGTACAAGGTATTCTCGCTCAGCCCCAATTCCCGGGCAGTTTGTGTCACCGACTTCCCCTGTTCACGAGTAAGCTGAATTGCTTGGAGTTTAAATTCCTTATCGTACTTTTTCTTCATAATCAGACACCTTGATGTAGAATGCGTTTGTTTTATTTTTGCACTCTCGGTTTTCTGTGTCCAGAATTCAGTCTACCAACAAACTATTGCAACCTCACAGTTAAGAACATGATTTACTTTAGATTTTTTTAATAAAACCAGTCTGACTATTTTTATTCTAAATAGTTACATCTTTTTCAGGCACCCCACAAGATTGAATTCTATTTTGAACATAACTTACAAAGAAAAATTGACCGATTCCTCCAAGTACAAGTAATAATGCTGAAAGACAAAACAGGATATTACCACCATAATGGAATAAGACAGTTCCCCCAAAAAAAGGCCCAATTGATCTTGAAATATCCCAATGAATTCCATACATAGAAAAGTAACGACCACGCATATTGTCTGGAGCTAATTGTGATACAAATCTTAAAAAATGACTTAAACCTACACTCTCACCAATTGTTAGAATCAATTGTGTAACAATCAGGGCTTCTAGACTTGTTGAATACCCATAGCCGATTGCTGCTATTGCATAGCAGATGTAAGAAATAAGCACTATTATTTTCATTGAAAAACGCTCTGTCCACTTTACTAACCCAATCTCCAGTAAAATGGTCATAATTGCCTTAGTAGAGGCTATAGTTGTTAAAATGAATAAATAGTTTGGAAAAATTTCTTGTATATAAATTCGATAATTGGTCTCAGTTTGAGCGTATAAAAAGCTAATCGGAAGTGTAAGAACCATTAAGCCTAAAACGCAATGGTGTCTTATGAAAAATTGAAGAAATTTAGTAAAATTCCGTTTTTTTTCATCTATGCTATCAATATTATAAACTTTGATTGGTGCTGTTTCTGGAAGCTTAACCCAAGTAAGAATAAGATAAAAAAATAAAGAGGTTGACTGAAGTGCAAAAACGATTGCTGGATTATAGGAATAAACTAGATACCCTAACAGTGGCCCTATTGTCATTCCTAAAGCATTTAGTGTATTAATGACTGCAAACACTTCAGATCTTTTATGTTCCTCAGTTGAATCGGTAATTTGTGCCCTTTGAGCAGGTATATAAAGTGAGCGACCTATCCCGTTTATAATGTACATTGCAGCAAATGCCCAGACAGAATCAGCAAATATAAATCCTGCCATAGCACTTGCCTGAAGAAAAAGAGCAATTAATATAATGGATTTGCGACCAAAACGATCTGTTATTCCCCCACCTAATATTGTAACAAAAATATCACTGAGTGGCTGTAGACCTATAATAATCATAGGTAATAATACATTCCCATTTAATTTATCATGAAGATATATAATTAAAAAAGGTGCTAACATCGCCCCAGTCGTACTTGTGAGTAGCTCACCAATAAAACGTATCCAAACAGGTGTACTATAACGATTTTTAATCATCCAAGTAGTTTTCATTTTCATCCTCCCTCTATGAATTCTGTTTTTTTGAATATTCGTTTTTCTTAATATTAATTATCGCCCAGTGAAACAATAGGTTTCCACAATAGCCCAGGTGATGCCCCTGCAGATCTCACGGTGTCCTTACGACCCTTACATTCTTTCATTTTACCTATCTGGACGAAGACTAAAAAAGCTACCATGATAAAAAATAACACTTCTTCGTGCTTACTTTTTCGAACAATCAACTAAAAAGGACGACTATATCAAGAGAAAATTTATTAAGCAGCATTTTTGTAGGTGAATTTTGAGATTTAGCTATCACGAATAAAGAAGCATAAGACTGTTATTTTGGAGCTAAAGGGAAGGAAATACGAACCGATTTATAACATAAAGTAATGAGCGACTGTTTTTTCGTAGCAGATTCATAGTTCTAGCTGTAAATTTATTATGTAACACTTTAAACTGTTCATGTTTAGCGACCAATGCTATCACACATTTATACAGTAAGATTCGCAAACAGTAGCGATCTCCTTTTGTGATACAGGTCCTGCCTTTATACTTTCCCAAACTGTTTTCCTTAAGATTAAAACCAGATATCTTTTGAATTTGACAAGGGTGAGAGTAACTACTAGGATGTCCAACTTCCAGGGTAGTAAAGGAATTTCATCAACTATCGAAGGGAAACAACGAATCACCACACAACGAGGAATACCATATCTTCCGAAAAGACCTAAATTTCCTTTTGGAATATCAATTTTATCTATTAATTAAAACAACCAGTGCAAATTTGGAGCTTCAATTTGGTTCTATGCTCTTTTTTTATCGTTTAAGTAATCATGAAGAGTACTCACCGATTTGATAGTACTCTCCATTCTGCCTAACAAGATGATTTTTTTATGACCTATTAATACATGGATTACACATTTTGCAACGCTCTCGAATGCTCATTAATAATTTTTATTACTTGTTCTCTCTGTTCATTTTTAAAAAAACGCCCACCATCCAAATGGACCTATCCCTGTCAAGTAGACAGAATTAAAAAACTACCTATATGTATAATGATATTAAAGTTATTTTAGCTCAAAAAATACAGTAGCCTTCTGTCTATTTGAACGACAGAAGGCTTTTAAAGTTATTTATTCTTTTTCAACTAAAGCTCTTGTTAGCTTAACAATTATTGGGCTTGTACCATGCAGGTTTTAAAGTTTCAAAATTTTTGTGGTCCTCTAGCAAAACATATAATCGATCTATCATTTCTTCTATTTCTTCTGGTACAAACCGTAAAGCCCATACAACTGATGAGAAAATAACCATTCCAGCATAGATAGAATACAGCATCCAAAAATCCTCTGGAACTTTTTTATCAAAATACCCCATAATTTGTCCTATTGAAAATGGAATACTTATTTCTCGTTGAAATAAGGCTACTTTTACAAAATCATGAATTGGGTCTCCCCAATCGAAATTATTAAAATCAATTACACCAGCAAATTTGTTATCTTTTACGATAATATTTCCTAGATGAAAATCATCATGTTGAAGTC
Source organism: Aneurinibacillus migulanus (assembly GCF_001274715.1). GTDB lineage: Bacteria > Bacillota > Bacilli > Aneurinibacillales > Aneurinibacillaceae > Aneurinibacillus > Aneurinibacillus migulanus. The sequence continues at coordinate 4,017,500 of NZ_LGUG01000004.1, forward strand.
GATTAGGTCTTTTTTTTATATACTGTTTGTTATTCTCAATAAAATTAATAATTTTTTCGTCATTTTTAATCTTTATACCACAATCCTTATAAGCATTTAGATATCTATAATGCTTTCTCATCGCTCGCTCATACCAATTATTAATGGTTGAAGAAGCTTCATATAAGTGCATCCTAGATAGTTGTTTTCCTGCCTCCATTCCAATGTTATATTGTTCTTCTTCTGAAAGCGTTCGAATAATATCTTTTGCATCTATGCCATCTATAAAAGAAAATATATTATAACAGGAGTTGAATTCTTCAATAACACCTATATCAATAGGAAGAGGGGATTGAACTCTAAGGCTTTGCATATCCCTCAATATTTGAAACTCTGTTTTTTTCTTGTTATAGCTTTCTATATCACCTACTCGTAATAATAACTTCTTATTATCAACATAAACTACATACTTTTTATCAGGTGAGTAGCCTTTGGGTAGTTCTTCAATTTTTGTATTGTTTTGAAGCAAATTTACCCTATCTTGAAGAACCTGTATAATGGCGTTCATTTACTAAATACCTCCACTATTTCTTCTATATTCTACAAAACTAAAAAAACTATATGCTCTAATTCCCGTTCAACTAAACTGTATATTAGTTCAAGAGAAACTTTCACAATCTCATCTAAACTTTAAAATAGTTATCAGGATATCCTTCTAATTGTTGCTCTTCCATAAGTTCAATGTTTCGTTTGTTATTTATGTATGTTTGAATTTCGCTACGAAGATTAGGATATAGCACGATATTTTGCAATTCATCTAACGGTATCCATTTAACACCTATTTGATTTTCATCTGGGTTATCTGAAAGACAAGGCGTTTCTCCCCCTTTCAACTCACATTCAAAAATCGTTGTTAACGAATGAACTGTTCCATACTTCTCTTTATTTTTAAAAGGTGCGTATTCATATAGAAAAGCCACTTTCCCCACATCAATTTGAATGGAAGCTTCCTCTAGTGCTTCTCTTCTAACTGCTTCAACTAAAGTTTCCCCTTGTTCAACTCCGCCACCTGGCAAGTTATAATGTAATCCATTTCCGTCATTAAGTTCGACTAATAACAATTTGTTATTTTTAATGATTAATGCACTTGTTCTTACTCTAATTGGATAGCTAACATTTTTAATTGCCGTTTTATGCATTTTTTCATTGCCAAATACATTTAAGAATTCATTCTTCATTTGCAAATGTTTATTTTCCTCTTCTAAATCTACAGGAGTGGAGGAAATAACTTTTCTCTTTCTTGGTCTGCTTCTTCCTAATTCTACAACACCATGTTTCTCATATGTCTTCACCCGTGTACGAATATAGGTATGATCTTTAATTTCTAAAGCATTTGCTACAGCTTTATACCCCAACCCATGTTTATAATACAGGGCAATTGTTTGTTCCTTTACCTCTTTAGGAATCTTTTGCATTTTTTGCCCTTTTTTCGCCATAAAAATATCCCTCCTGATTTAACAATAAGGTGGTTTTTACCTTACTGTCTACTCAAAAGGGATAATATCAAGTTTGAACAAGAGCCCTAAGTTTTTGGAATTAATTTCAATAATTTTTCACCACGCTGTTTATAAGCATTAAAGTGTTTTTTTAATATTTTTTCATTATTAGTTTCTAAGATTTTAATTGTATTTCTTACGAAGTTCCAATTTATGCAACCAGATAACCATATAAGTGAAGATAGACGGTCAATATCATTTTCACAAAGAAAATCATTTATTTTGTAACCATTTATAAAGGCATTAGCGACAACTGGAGACATTTCAGTTGAAGCTATTCCATTTGTTCGGGAATACCATTTGATTAGCCAGGCTAAACCCTCAGTCCTATCGCTGTAGCCAATTGATTCAAAGTCAACAATTCCTTTTATTTTTTTATTTTTATCCCAGATAATATTAAGTGGATTTAAATCTGATTGTATTATAAAGTCAAAATGCTTCGTCCTTGCATTTTCTATGTGATATTCGGTTGTTTCAAGATATTCATCCACCATTTTTAAATTGTCTAATGATATGTAAGATGCTTTAACTTTATTTCGAAGATTATCAACAAATTGGGAGTAACCAACAAGTTGAGATTGCTTCGGGAAGACAGAACTTTTATATAAACTCGAAATATCGTGAAACTTTCTTGCCATTTTACCAAATTCCTCTGCAATGTACTCATCACAATGAGTTATATGTTGGCCTTCAATCCATTCAAATAGTATAAAACGATAAATTTCATTTCCCCATTCAATAGTAGTAAACGGTAAATCTTCTGAAACAGGTAATAAATGCATGAACGGAACTTGATTATTTACAAGGAATCGACAAAACTTTGTTTGTTCAAATAAAGTACCATTTGAGATTTCACCAAATACATTGTTGAGGGAACGATTATTCTTAATGAATCTTGCAGAAAAAGGTTTTCCATTAGCAACTATTTTATAATGTAGGTCACTATTCCAACTGCCTTTGTGTAACTCTTTTTCAATGAATAATGATTCGTTTCCTAATGAGTAAGGTTCAAGTGCTTTTTTTATCAATTGGTACAATTTTATATCTCCTTAGAGTTACTTCTTTTAACTATAGAAAGATGGGATGTTTACTTGTTCAACTAACCTGCCCCTTTAACTTAAGTACATTTCTTCACAAGCTTAACATCAATTTTAACATAAATATCCAATAAAAAATCACCTAAAAGAATAACTAAAGAAGTGATTTTTTATCAAACTTTATTACAAATTATCAATCTTTATTATATACGATCAATCTTTTTTTCAAAGTTACAATTAACTGGTTGGACTTTTTCTAACAACTTTCCCCAAGTAACTCAAGCACATCTATCTATTCTAAAAAGAAACAAGCGAGCAACGAGGAGAAAAACGTTGAAATCATGAGATAAAATGCTATGACATTCGCTTTCATTCTCTTTTATTATCAATGATTATCGCTTTCATGAAGGAATATCAACTTTGTCAAAAAGATACCAGAGAAGTGATAATACGGATATAGTACGTACACGGAGGTAATGTAAAATGTTAAAGTTATTTAAATCTGTAGTTAAGTGGTTTGAAAATGAAAATAAAGCTGCTCGATTAGCTTATGAAAAGCTTTGGGCAAACTTATGAGATAGTTGAAGAAAGATGGCGCTGACTTACGTATTACAACTAAGGTCAGAAGGTAATAACATTCATATCCCTCGATTTTTCACAAATATAAATGTAAATAGCCGAATAAATGGAGAGGTGATTTGATGTGCGTAGGTTGTAAGGTATGATCCCTTGTTCATTCCCAATATGGAATGTAGCAAGGGATTTTTTATTTCCTACTGTTACTTTATAATAAAGTTTGATCATTTCGTTCCAGAATCGTGCTCGATAATTGAAAAATAATTTTGTAGTCAGAAACAATGATTACATTTTCTGCAACCTGCTTTTGATCTCTAGAATTCGTATTTTCAACCAAATCAAAGGATTCTTTTTGCCCTCGTTTAAGGTACCTGAATTCATTTGGAAATCTTTTTTTATCTGGTACAAAGCTTAACTAGCAAATACTTGCCGACGACCATTTCCTGCTCCTTGTACCTCATGTATACTCAAAACAAATTACTGCTTTTCTTAATTCTTTATTGAAAAATAAGTATATACAATCCGCACCATAAGCTTGAAAATAGTAGCCTGTAGCAAATCCTATATATGTAAATGGATGACCCTCTTCGTCTTTCGGCACATACAGTAGATTTGTATAGTCAAAAATCTTATCTTCGCTAACACAGTCTTCCAATAATTCTTGCCCCTCTTCTGTCATAAAACGTATATCATCCAAAATTCCATTTACCTCGGGATAATCTAATCCCCAGCCACTTGTCTGCTTTTCGGCAAACTCTTTCTCTAATGCTTCTACAGATGTAAATTCTTCTCCAAAGCTAGAATAGGGATAAATCTTCTGATTACGTTGGAAAAATTCTTTACGGATTTGGTAGTCTTTTTCATTACGCATATAGGCTTCCTCTACAATGTCGGAAGGGTTCTGCTCAATTTCAAAGTAATGCCAGTCTGCTTCAAATTTATACTTTCCGTCAATGACATCAAAGCCTAACGTATCTTCTTTCGTAAAATTCGTGTGAAAGGGCTGGGTAAAATCGCCGACGCACCCTTCATGAATTTCCTTTGCTGATACAATATGTAGCCATTCGTCCCATTCTGGATCAACACATTGTAAATTTATAGAACAAATAGGCAAAAAGTGTTTTTTATGCTGTTCCAAATTATCATAAAATACTTCTTCATATGAAGGAAACGGTTTAATGAATTGTTTAGGAATGTTCATCTTTTTCCACCCACGCTTATTCGAGTTTTTTGTTTAATTATACCATTTAATCTGAAACTCATGGAAATTTCTTGTTCAACTATGCTGCCCCGTTACTTTAAGTATGTAAAAGAAAAATTAATTAAAGATGAAAAATATGTCAATGCAACCTAACCCTAAAAAACCAAGTGTGAAAAATGCAGGGAAGAATTCATGGGTGATTTTACTACTATGGGAATCGCTTCTCTACAACACAAATTATGCGAAGAGTGTAGAAAAATGAAAATCAAGGAAAAAGAAGAGGCAACTATAAATAAAGGATATTTGGAAGATAGGGTGGAATCTAAATAAGCAGAAGTAGTTTATAGGCGATGAACAAGGAGTTTTATGGGGAGGAAATTATAGAATTTAATAATTCTTGGTTATTGTCTCCAGTGGCTTGGGACATTCTTTTTGAAAGGCTCTGTTAAATAATATTGTTGATAATTAAATATAAATCAAGGAACCCAAATTGGGTCCTTGTTTATGTAGATAGACTATTCAACATTTACTGAAATGATTGATACTTTATCACTTGGGAAATCTTCAGGGAAGGCTTCACAAACTAGCTCTTTCGTTATTATTTGATATGAAAATTCTACCATTGATAATGGGTAAATATGATACTCAGACGACCTCGTTTCATATACAACGATTTTCCACTCATCAGGCTTTCCTTCTGTCAACCAGTACAATTCGTCACCATTATCAGTAAGACCCCAGGGAAGAAGTCCACCAACTGAAGGATAAATATTATGAGTAAAATATTCAGGAAAACTATTCTTTGATACTTGATATGCATCTCTGATGACTTTCCCTTTTTGTATCAGATTTACATTTTCATTTTCAACAAATGGGGAAAGAACCCATAGAAAGTTATCTATTCCCCCCAGTTCCATAAGTATCAATAAATTTCATATAGTCTGAAGGCAGCTCTGTACCAAGAATATTAAATACATTTCTCCATTGTTCTTTATCTCCGAAGCTTTGTGGAATCTTTGGTGGAGGGAGAACCTTGATTAATTTATTCATCATTGTAACTACTCCTCAGAAATATTTATTGTTTTAGGAGAATTCGTAGTTCCGGTCCTCTTATAACTGACCTGAATCATTACTTCAAAGCAAAAAGGCAACTCTATAACTTAAATGTCAATAATCTTAATCTCTTATAAGTAGGATTTTATAATGAGTTTGGTAAAAAAACGTATTTCTCTGCTTCTATGTTCGACAAAACAATACCTGGAAAACTTAATGAAAAAATCAATAATTCACCTATTCAAGAAGATAGAACTGTATAGGAATTAACTATGCAACAAGTGTTTTATACAAAGGATAAAGAATTCATAGCAAACACACTTAAAAATTTCCTTAAAATTAATTCAACATTTACAAGCGATTTAGAGAATCACATTTCAAGATAGATTCAGTGACGTTGCTGACGAAATTCTTAAATTAAACGAATCAGAACAACCTTTTTTTATCTTCAAAAATTCAAGTGCTGATGACAATGTTGAGTATTGGTTCATAAAATATAAGATAAAGTCAATTTGACTTTCAGATAAAAAATCTATTTGCTCTATTTTCCCCCTTGCTTCTCTGAATTTTTTTAGTTCTTCTTTCATTTCATAGTATTCTATTTTGCTAATACATTACAAACATTTGTATCGAGTAATAGTTTCATGTTTAATTACCTTCCTTTTACTGGAACGTCTCAGATGAAGATAGACAGTAAATACACGGAATGAAAACGGTTCACTTTCTAACGGAAAAGGGTATGGAAAAAGAAGGCGCGAGTGCCTTCTTACTTATGTTTCGATTCAAAATAGTTCTAAATACAACAACCATTTATTTTACTAGAATATTTATCAACCTATGAATATTGCCAATATCCTACTATTGGATTCTTTATCGAATCCTCCGTCACAATTGCATACAAATACACAGCACCAAACCCAAATGGAAGGCTTGTGCCTGAATGGAATAACCCACTTGGATAACCGTCCTCATCAATTTGACACAAAAAACTATATCCATCTTTTTCTAATTGTGTGTAATAATATTCTTCTTCTTGGATATGAAAGGGATTCCCCCCAAATTTAATAAAAAAAGGTGTTTCAAATGCTTGTTCTTCACTTACAAAAATACCTTCTGAAATATAGTGTTTAACTATTCCAAATTCGGTATAAGTAGAATCCAAACTTTCTTTCGAAACCGGATGTTCAAACACGTACAATGAGCAGTTTGGATAAATATTTTTTGAAACACGATTTTCGTATTCTTTTGGTATAAAGATAGAAACCATGTTATTTTTATCTAGTGGACTCACAAAACAAAGATAGAAGTGATAATCAGATCCAATTTCACTAAAAAGTTCACTTTTATCGTCAAAATATGCTGGAGCATTTCCACCAATCCATCCATTACCAACATTCTGGTTTTTGTCTAACTGAAATATAATACTTTCTTTTCGCTCAATTAATATGTTATTTTTATTCTCCATATTATTTATCCAAATAACTTAATCTGGATTTTACACTCCTTTGCATTTAGTTATTTTCTACAGATTAATCCATGTCTTTCAGCATGTTCTATTGCTTGTTTTCTTAATTCCATAACTTTTTCAGTTGCAAATGCCTTTGCTTTCTTACTGTCCCAACCTCTCGTAATGAGTTCATTCATAATTCCACGTCTTGTTAACGCGGCATTTCTATTAATGTTCTGTAAAGCACTTTGTTTTCGTAAAGTTTCTTCCAAATGCACACCATATTTTTTCTGTAAATTTGTAGTACTTTGATGAAGAGGATTTTCTTTTAATGCAATTGCAGGGTTTTGTCTCGAAAGTGGTCCTGTACCTCTTCTAGTTACTCCAGCATTGTATTTTAACCATGCATTTTGTAATAATTCATGTACAGTAAATCCATCTTTCACGTGCAATTTACTTGCATATTCTGCAATTTCAAATTCATTTAACAAGCCAAATGGATCAATCCATGTATTCGGATCACCAACATACCCATACAAAGTCGGATTATTTCCTACCAAACCTATTGGATCGGATTGTGTATACAGTCCATCGGCAGGGCTATAATACAGATCAATTTAGCTCATTGACAGAATACGTCGATGCTATTAATTCAATATAGCTATCATATCCTTTAACAATATAATGTTTCAAATTCAACCTATTTCTGGGGTCGTACCTCTTTATATTTTCCTGTAAATGTTTAGAATCTATCACTTCATAAAACCCTGAATCTGGATGATAAAGTCTCTCTTCATCATTCTCCAAGCGATTTCCAATAGATAATTCCTCAGAAATACAAAAACCATTATAATCGGATTCATCGAAATTTAACGTTACGCATTTAACTTCGGCTACAATTGAAAAAATAATTTCTATGTTAACACATTTTTCTTTCTCTATGCTCTTTAATGGTATAGCACCAACCTCGATTCTCACGCCACCCGATTCTATATAAACCAACTCTAAATCAGTAGTAGATATTTTGAATATAAAATTTAATGGCTTTAAAGTTAACATTCTTAAAACCCCCCCGATTTTTAGCCTAGACAATTTGTTACATTCTTAACAAGACCAGAACCATCTTTATTCTTTGTGATCGATATTGTTGTAGATGGAGGTCTATTTTTTATATCAGCAACGAAATGGCTAGGAACTTTATCATACGGAACAAAAATTACGTTATCCGGAAATTTACCTCCTTCGACTAATGCAGCTAATCCCCTATTATTTAATGTTACTGCTTTACCTGTTGCAGGATCGATCGTATACGAAATCAAAAACTCATTAGGATTGATTTTATCGAGACATTTAAACTGCATATTATTCTTTAATATCCTAAATCATTAAATATTTTAGGTATTCACCAATCCATCAAAAGCTTATTATGTTTTCTAGGCATTTTACCCTTTCGTAAATACACGGACGGGCAATTCCACATTTTCAAGTCCATTTTCCAGCTTACTCTAAATCAAAAGTTTTGTAACTCTCAGCGTAAAATTGAATTATGCAAAATGCTCAATTATTATAAATATTTACGTAATAGATGTAGTGTATTAATAGGCTTCTGATATAAAATGTGGATAGTGATAACGTTCTATATATTCAGAAATCTCAAATACTATACCGTTCTTAAAAAGTAATCTGTCCGATGGATATTGTTCTACCTTGACTTTACTTATTTCACATCCCTTTATTCTCCCATTATATAGAGGGACTTTCAGGGCTCGCTGGGAGTCTTCAGCAACAACAAGCACGCTAGTTTGTTCGGTAATTTGAATTGTAAACACAGTTAGTTTTCCCAAACAAATCCCTTCCTTTTATTTGAAATCACCGTTATCTAGTAAGGTTTATTATTTATTTTACAATTGTTTGATAGATGAAGACCATTGCTTTTCACTGTGCGAATATTTATAAACAGACGCCAATCTTTTTACCTACATAATTTCATGATTTTCCTATATTTTTATTGAATAATACTTTCTTTTTTACGCCTTTTATTTTCTTGAATAGCCTTTGTAATTAGAAGAAAAAGAAATCCCTTTCAATTTTCAACCCACCATACCGCTAATGCTTGTTGATTTACAGCTTGTTTAACCATGCGAAGATACGATTAGGTCCCTACTTGATTTTCTGTTAATTCGACTTGAGACTCGATAAACAACTCACGAATATTAGATGCCTATTGGATTGCTGCAGGTGAACCCTGTAATTCGACTAAAAAAGGGTATGTCTGCGCATTATTCATCCCCCAATTACTTGTTAAAGTTACTTAACCACTAAAATCATGATGTATTTAAAAAAATAAAATGTTGGCTAACAGCCAACCTTAAAACAAAGTATAGTTTGCTATTAGCCAATCTGCCAAGAGGATTGATGAAATATGGATATGAAAATTATTGGTGAGCGTATAAGAAAAGCTCGGGTAGAAAGGAATGAGACGTTAAATAAAGCAGCTGAACAGATAGGAATTCAAAAAGGATCTTTAAGTGGAATTGAGAATGGAAAGAAAAACATTAGCCTCGAAACTTTAATAAAGACTGCGGATCATTTTAATGTGTCGTTAGATTACTTAACTGGCAGAAGTGAGATTCCAGAGATTTTGGAGACAGAGGAAAAGAAATAGCCCCAGTATACGGGGGAATACCAGCGTCCCTGACACCACCCGCAAACGTAAGGAATAAAATTACATTTATCGTGTCGGGTTGTTTACGTCAATGGTCAAAGACGGAGTTAGGCTGCCGATCCATGGCGGCAGCCTAGTCTTAGTTGGAGATTGAACTGTTCAGGAAAAATAAAGTCGTAGATTGGATTTGTTGATTTTAGTAGAAAAAATGCCCTGCGAATTGAGCAGGAAATTTGTACGGGTACATTAAGAAGCTACAACGCTTAAAGAGCCTTGCCTCAAAGAGAAAAGAATAGAAAAAACAGCAGCAGTTTAGGACCTTCTTTTTGGTCTTATTCTGCTGCTGTTAATTTTTTAAAAGTCTTACATTCGTTTTTTAATTCTGGGGCAACTTATCATATGTTACAGTTAGGCCGATTATTTTTTCTTAAAATCAATAGACAGAGCTATGAAAGCTAGAACAAGAGCAACAAGCTGCAGCTCTTTAGAAATGAATTTTAGAAGCCAAAACGATGTGAACACGGTGGCCCGTATCATGAAAGAGCTTGGCTTGAAATCCCGTACCGTCAAGAAGTACAAGGCCACGACCAACTCCAGGCACAACCTACCGGTTTACAATAACGTACTCGCTCAGAAGTTTAGCGCCCAGGCACCCAATCAGGTGTGGATGGCAGACATTACATACATTCCTAGCAAAGAGGGCTGGCTATATCTAGCGAGCATCATGGACCTGTATACACGAAAGATTGTCGGTTGGCACGTGGATAAACGGCTGACGAAAGAACTTGTGTATCTCGAAACCTTTTCAACACGAGCTGAGGCAAAGAAGCATATTTTCGAGTACATTGCATGTTTTTACAATGGAAAGCGAATCCACTCTTCCATCGGATATGTCACGCCCAACCAATGCGAACGTACGTACCGAAAAACAGCGTGATTCTCTCGATTCATTGTGTCCAATCTATTGACAGAGGTTCACTAATTTAGAAACATTAAACAATAGACAAAGTAAATCAACATGATCTTTCGCTAATTCTCCAGAACGGTATCGGACATTGTTTAGTTGAAAATTGAACCTTGCGGTTCAAGGACTTTGAGTTATGAAATTAATTCAAGTAAAGAGAACTCGCAATTTTTTTCAGACATTCATAAAAAAGCGCGTCATCCTTTCTATGGGTCATAGAGAAAGAATAACGCATTTGGGGTATTTGTGCTTCTAGCTTGGTGGCGTGGCGAAACGAGACCTCTTAGAGATTATTTCAGGTATTAAAATAGAAAAAATGAATGAAAAATGGATTTGCCACACATTACAGATTAAACAAATTGAAGAATATTCCCCAATCGCTTATCACATAAATATCATCAAAGCCAAAACAATCGGATATTGTATCCAAACTGTTAATAACTCATGCTTTGCCTTGGTTTTTCTGTTTTAATTCCTGTACTTAGAATAAGGCTCCGTATATTTGATTAAAATCACTTCTACAATATTCTTTTACCCGTAGCGTCTCTGAAATTCTGTTAAAAAATCCGTTAAAACCTTGCACTGATTATATGTGACACTGTTATAAATAGAAGCCCGTAAATGCCCCACATCTCTGTGCCCCTCTAGGCCAATAAAGCCGTTAAGCCTCAATTCATGCAATAAGCACCTTTCCAATTCTTCATTCAGCAGGCTAAATGTCACATTCATAATGGAGCGACTGTCCCTGTGAGCCAACCCTTTATAAAATCCGCCGCTTCTGTCAATGGTTTCATAAACTAAATCGGCTTTAAGCCTGTTACGTTCCGCCATCCCTCTTGTTCCCCCATTGTTCGCGATCCATTTCAACACTAAATTTACAACATAAACGGAGAATACAGGCGGCGTGTTATAAAGGGAATTACTTTTTGCATGAATTCGGTAATTCATCATATCAGGTATATTCCCCTGGATTCTGTCCAATAAAACACGATGAACGATTACGACCGTAACACCTGCCGGCCCCAAATTTTTCTGTGCGCCCGCATAAATAAGTCCAAATTTCGAAACGTCGAAAGGTCGGGAAAGAATATCGCTGGACATATCGCAAATTAACGGTATATTGCCTGTATTAGGTAAATTCTGATATTGGACGCCTGCAGCGGTTTCGTTAGAGGTAACATGTACATAGGCCGATCCAGGATGGATATTCATTTCGTCTAAATCAGGAAGCCGTTTAAACTGCTCGTTTTCTGAACTCGCCACAATCGCAACCTCACCTATTTTTTCCGCTTCCTTTATCGCTTTCCCTGACCAAGTACCACTATATACGTAACTAGCCATATACTCTCTAGTTAGAAAATTCATTGGCACCATAGCGAATTGCGTACTGGCACCCCCTTGAAAAAACAAAACCTCATAATCAGAAGGAATGTCCAGAAGATCTCTAATCAACTGCTGAGTTTCGTAATGGATCAACTCGTACTCTTCACTTCTGTGTGATATTTCCAATATCGACAAACCGATGCCATTTATATCAATGAGATCATTTTGCACTTGTCGTATAACTTCCAAAGGTAATGCTGCAGGTCCTGCATTAAAATTATACGTGTATCTCATACCATTCACTCCTACGAATTATGATTATTATTTACGGCCTATTGCATAAATACTGACGTGACCAGCGGCTTAACGGAATTTATAAGGACTACCATTGTCTAAGTTACTCACCTTCTTTCTCTATCATTATCCTTAAAACAATTTAACGTCGTTTATTTCGATCGTAACCGTTTGGCAATCGTGAAGATATCACTGTGGCGGAACATATCATGGTAATTAGAAAGCTTGTTTTTAACTTAGAACTGAAGTTTAAAATTTCTTGTATTCCAAACCGTTTAATCTTTCATAACTAGCCATAAACATGTCTAGAAATACAAATCAACAATTCATATTGATTTTTATCTTTCTTGTACGATTTCAAACAAAAAAATACGTATTTTTTCCAATCTGTAAACTAGGCATAGTACAGCTCTTTCTTATCTCTATAGTTTGCTTACGATGTACAATATCACTCTCCGAATAAGACCGAACCTAATCGCAACCAAGTAGCTCCTTCTTCAATCGCAACCTCAAAATCATTGGACATGCCCATAGAAAGATGAGGTACATGATAGCCAAAGATTTTTTGATCATTCAGTTCGTCCCGTAATTGCTTCAGTCTTCTAAATACAGATCTGGTTGCTCCCACTTTCGATTCGAATGGAGCCATGGTCATCAATCCGACCACTTGTATGTGTTTCATTTGTGAAACTTCATTTGCGAATGAGAACAAAGCATTCGGAGATACCCCTTGTTTGCTTTCTTCACCAGAAACATTGACTTGAATAAAGCATTTTACGGTTATATTTAGACTAGCCGCCTTTTTCTCGATTTCTTTTGCCAGTGACATGCGGTCCAAGGAATGGATATAGTCAAATCTTTTGACAACTTCCTTCACTTTGTTTGTTTGCAAATGCCCGATAAAGTGCCAAGTTCCCTTTAAGTGAAGGGCTTCCCATTTTGAACAAGCATCCTTTGCACGACTCTCACCAACATGTGACATTCCAAGTTGCAAGGCTTGTTCGGTTACTTGCATCGTTGTATATTTAGTTACGGCAATAATCTGCACTTCATCTTTTTTTCTACCACAGCTTCGGCAAGTTTCCTGGATCCTATGTTCAACCGCAGTTAATCGTTCTTATAAATCCAATGTACAATCACCTCATTTAATGTTAGTTGATGCGTCCTAGGAATTCGCTTCGTTCAGTCCCAACACTTTAATAGTACTATTTTCCCGTTTCCTGATAGCTCTGCTACTTCAAGTATGTTTTTTATTTGATAAAAGTAAATTTATGCAATTATTCGTAACGGAGATCACGATCTCATCTCCACTCTTACAAATCGTTCGTGCACAGTTATTTTCTACAAGGTTAATAGCCGATATCGTGCCACGAGTAAAGATAATTTTCTACTTTGATTTCATGTGGAGAAAGTGGGCTAATTTGACCCATACGGCTTCATAAACATTTGTTGCACGCATTCCAGGATTTTCTTTGTTTAATCTCATGCTTTCCTCTTTCTTTATCCATTTATCCTAATCTCACATAAAGGGAATAGGGAAGTAATTTCCTTTACCTTATACCAAAATAAGTTGAATTGATCATAAGCGCAGTCTCAGCATCTGGATACTGCTTCGATGACTTTCTTTATCAAGCAAACGAAAATGCCATCATCCCATTCTCCAGTAACAAAGATAGGCTTGGAGTCAGCCAAGATGCTCACAGATTGCACGACACGATAGTTTTATTGTCTAGTCCACATACCTACATATCATCATGATTTCGTCGCTTGTCCTCTGTAAGGCAAACAACGCTTTGTGACCTAGTATACCGAGTGCAGCTAGGTTCCGGCTCGCATATTCAATCAAAGCGGTAAATAACGGTGTGCGACGATGATCCATTATAAAATTCAATTATCTTCAGATAATGGTTCGTTGCAACGAATTCAGTATAAATCGACAAAAATGATTATTAAATACAATAGTTCTTATTACAACGATAGTTATTTCCTATGAAATTGATTTGGAAAAAGGGGTAGTACTACATCGTCATCAAGTTAAAATTTTGTAGCTCCCTAGAATGGTATCATATATATTTTTCGAAGCTACCTTGCATGGGTGTGGATGTAGTTAGTGGTTATAAAGGATCGAATAAAGAAACTTAAAAGTATGCCCTACTACCCTTAAATGGGTGGTGGGGTAATCTATTAATGTTTAAAATTGTATGATTGCATAAGCACATCTCTTTTTTATTTCCTCTAAAAAGGCTTCTTTGTTTTCGGGAGAAATCTTCACACCTCCCAATAAATTTGTTCCATAAGATATTTCAAGTGCATCTCTAGAAGAAAAAAAGGTATATCCATACCATTACTCCTTAGTAGAAGTCACCTTCGTAATATAATCTACTCGACACTAGCAGCCTGAGCTATCTTTGTCAGTACTATAGAAATAATATCCACCGCCCGGTCGATTTCTTCTTTGGTTACGTATAAGTTAGGCATAAACCGGATCACATGTGAACCTCCTGGTAATACCAACAACCCATATCGGTGCAGCTCCTTTATAATTGGAGCGACTGGTTTGACGCATTCAATGCCAATTAAAAGTCCGACTCCCCGTATAGATTGAACAACGGAGTAATGATGCAGTTGATCCAACAACTTTTGTATAGCGTATGCTCCCATCTCTTCTGCGCGTTCAAAAAGACGTTCCTTCAGTAGAATTTCCATAGTTGCCAGTCCAGCTATAGCGGCTAGAGGGGCGCCTCCGAACGTTGATGCATGACTACCTACGGAAAAAGCATCCCTCAGTACCTTTTTTCCCATCATGGCGCCGATGGGAAATCCACTGGCCAGCCCCTTTGCAAGCGTAATGATATCCGGTTCAATACCGTAATGTTCATAAGCAAACAGTTTCCCTGTCCGCCCTAATCCCGTTTGTACCTCATCCACGATAAGAATTAATCCGTGTTTTTTACATAGAGCAAAGAGCTGGGTTACAAATTCGCGGTCCGCAGGATAAACTCCACCTTCCCCTTGTACTAGCTCAAGCATGACAGCTGCAGTTTGCTCGGTGATTGTATCTTTAACAGATTCAATGTCGTTATAGCGTGCATATAGAAATCCCTCCGGGAGAGGAAAAAAACCATCTTTGACTTTATCCTGTCCCGTTGCAGTCAATGTTGCAAGCGTGCGGCCATGAAAAGACTTTTCGAACGTGATAATCTCGAATCTGCCGTTTTTGAGTACCCGCTGGTGATAACGTCTCGCGCATTTTATCGCCGCTTCATTTGCTTCCGCTCCGCTGTTGCAAAAGAACACGAGATCCGCACAGCTATGAACAGTAAGCATTTGCGCCAATTCCTCCTGATTCGGGATACGAAATAGATTGGATATATGCCACACTTGTTCGAGTTGTTCCTGAACTCGTTGTTTCACCTTTCTTGGCACATGTCCCAAATTACATACTGCAAGTCCGGACATAAAATCCAAATACTCTTTACCTTGCTCGTCCCATAATCGGCTCCCATCCCCTCTTATTAACGTAATAGGGTGTTTTGCATATGTCGGAAACAAGGCACTATTTTCTGCAATATCCATCAAAGTCACTCCTTGAAATACTCTTTTCTTTTAGGGGTACCGCTCATTTTTTAACAAAAATATACGCTAAGACCATTTTAGTGTAGAAGAATCCTGTTTTTTTCTAGGGTGTTGTTAATTTATCGCTCGCCACAAGGATAGCTGCACACCGTACCATAGATAAAGCGGACTCCTTTGGCCTATGCAGTTCTATAAGCATTCATTGTATGCGATCCAGGCTTTTCTATGTTTAATTTCATCCCCCCCATTTTTCAATCGTTCGTCCTAGCATCATACAAAGGGAACCGGGAAGTAATTTCCTTCACCTTGCCCTTCATTTGTTCCTGAACGGCTGACTGCTGCGGATTTTTTAATGTGAGTGCAATGATTCTGGCAATCTCCTTCATTTCTTCCACCCCCATGCCTCTTGTTGTCACCGCAGGGGTGCCAAGACGAATCCCGCTCGTAACGAGCGGACTATTCGTATCAAAAGGGATTGCATTTTTATTGACAGTAACCCCTATATCATCAAGTAACTGCTGGGCTTCTTTTCCGGTTAACCCGATATTACGCAAATCGATGAGAATGATATGATTATCGGTTCCTCCTGTAACAACACACAACCCTTCTGCCATCAATGCTTCCGCTAAAATTTTGGCATTTCGAATCACGTTTTCTATATATGTTTTGAATTCGGGTTGAGCAGCTTCTTTGAAAGCAACGGCTTTTGCAGCAATGATGTGCATGAACGGACCGCCCTGGGTAGCTGGAAAAACCGCTTTGTCAATAGCCTGTGCCCATGTCTTCTTACATAAAATAACTCCGCCTCTTGGTCCGCGTAACGTTTTGTGGGTTGTTGTCGTCACAAAGTGGGCATACGGCACAGGGTTCGGATGCAATCCTGCAACCACGATGCCTGCGATATGAGCCATATCCACAAGGAATAAAGCGCCTACTTCATGGGCAATTTGAGCAAAGGGTTCAAAATCAATCGTACGTGGATAAGCGCTTGCTCCTACTACAATCATACGGGGTTTGTGTTTATGCGCTAGATTTCGCACTTCGTCAAGGTCAATACGGAAGGATTGAGTGTTCACTCCATATGAAATAAAATTGTACAATTGCCCAGAAGCATTAACAGAACTTCCATGTGTTAAATGGCCACCATGCGACAAATTCATACCCAAGATCGTATCTCCAGGTTCTACAGCGGCAGAGTAAACGGCCATGTTCGCCTGCGCCCCTGAATGTGGCTGCACATTGGCATATTCGGCACCAAATAGCTCTCTAACTCTTTCCCTCGCCAATTCTTCTACAATATCTACATAGGCACAACCGCCGTAATATCTCTTTCCAGGGTAGCCTTCCGCATATTTATTGGTCAGAACCGTTCCCATTGTCATCATTACCGCTTCGCTCACAAAATTTTCAGAAGCAATAAGTTCAAGTTTGTCACGTTGCCGTTCGAGCTCTTGTTTGACAGCCTCGGCTATATCCGGATCTTGTTCAGGTAAATATTTCATTTTATTTTCCTCCCCCTAAAAATTGCTTTTGCTTCAATAACGGCCTCCACGTCTTGAAGAGATAAATCATCAGGTTCTTTCATGGATAGACCAACTTCCAAATGTCCAAGATTGTCGTGAATATGTTGCTCTTTAAGTAATATGATTGATGGTCCCATATATCGGGTTCAGTATAAATCGAAAAGAGCGATTTTTACAATTTCATAATCTATATCATAATAATAGGAATATCCTATGATAATAATTTCAAAAAAAGCAATATATGTATAAGAATAATCGGAATTATCTAGTTTTACCCCATCGCCATCAAGCTAAGAGAACAAGTTGCCCCCAAAAACGATAAATAAGTTTCTTTGTTACAAGAAAATCTGAAAATTTCGTTCTGGGAGCAATAAAATTTTAACTTGACAAGCAGAGGCTGTCCCATAAGTAGATTTTTCTACTGAAGGGTCAGCCTCTTTTTGTTTCACTTTGTACTTTTTACAAATAAAACAGTCAGGTAAGGAGGTTATTCCTGCCTGACCGCTCTTCGTTTTTTGTCTAGTGAGGCTTTCTTCATGAAATTATGAGAAAGCGAAAGTTACCCGACCTCCAAGCTTACTTTTGGTAAACCGTGAAGCAGAAAGCTCCAGAAGCCCCGATTATTTTTGAGTTGCCCAAACATGCTCTCAGGCTCGCTCATGCGACGAATCGCCAATTAATAGCCTTCTGCGCTTTCTTTTATTCAAACGGTAGAAAATAATGATATTTAGTAGCATTACCCCAGCAACCATATACTCCCCTGCATATGGAAGCTGAAAAATAGTTCCCTGAAACCAATTGTTCGCCAGATGGCAGCCTATCCCCATCCACAGGTTGCCTGTAATCATACGGATATATCCCAGAAGAAGGCCGACGATAAAAGCTACCACGAATGCTCCTAGCGTGTATTCAGGGTTTAACAAATGCACAGCGGAAAATATCAGTGACGACCAAAAGATCCCGATCCATTTATTCTCAAATACCGAGATCAGGTAACCGCGAAACAACACTTCTTCTCCCAAGACTACGACAAGCCAGTAGAACAATCCTTGCCAAATAACGGGGGAAGCGAGGGTATGCAGAAAATCTTTTGGTAAGTTCCAATATCCCAGTAGATAAGTAAAGAAGGCGATGATACAGGAATTGAGAAAAAAAACGATAAATCCAGAAAAGAACCTCTTCATATTCCCAAGTATCGGCACCAGACCGATATAGCTCAGCCTTTTCTTTTCTAGGACACAGGTGCAAATCACAGAGGCGAGAAACATGGCCGGGTGCAATACGTATTTGGATAATCCTGGGATAGGTGTGCGATTGGCAAGAAAAGCCAATATGAAAAGACCGGTGAAGAAGATTAGCGTTACTCTGAGTATTTTCCAGAAGGGGTGGAGTTCATTGGATTGGTTTCGGATCATTTTTCTCACTTGCGGCATGTTGATTCTCCATTCCATTATTATATATAAAGAAAGATTACTTACATATATTGAAGAAAACGTCTGACTTCGGTTGGAAAACATTTTTTTACGAGAGGTAAATTTGACTGTTCCCTTTATGAGACCATGTACTAGAGGGAGTATCTGGATTTGAACCAGAAATAAAGGTTTTGCAGACCCTCGCCTTACCATTTGACTATACTCCCTAAACGTTATAAGAAAATCTATAATTTGATATTATTTCTTTCTATATTTATTGTTCAATATAATGTTTTAAATGATAATCATTGCTTTTTCCTATGATAAACTTAAAAGTCTAATTTTATATTTTTATTGGAAAGCAAAAATGAGCAGGTTTCCCGATTCTCAACTTTTCCTTTCCACTAGCTTGATGGCGATGTGACGAGACCCCTAATACAATAAGAAAAACCGAAACCTCTTCTTTATTAAAATAAGATATTTCGGTTCATCTTTTTTATAAACGGTACAACTTTATTATAAACAGTTAAACTTTATTTCTACATTAGAATGGCCCCAAAAATGAAACAACAGCAGACTAGGATTTGAAAATAAAGTCTTAGACTACCACGTTTTTTGTAGAATATATTATATAGTGGATTTCCTCCTTACTCTGTAGGATATGGATTCGACACCTGTATCTTCTACAAATTAGGATGAAGTCCTTTTTTGGGCTAAAAGAGTCTTGCGGCTCTAGGGGCGAAAATTATGCAAAGCGCTCATGTAACACCTACAGGGTTAATTACCTGTGTTTAAGATCTTCGTGTACTGTGCTTTGAAAGGGAAGCATGGATTCAAACAGTATTAGCTAATCCTAGTAAACTTAATGTACAAGAATATTTAAACCTACAGCTTTATGAAGACACATAATACTATCTATTACTTGATACAACCGTATAACAAAAACTGGAAACAAAAAAGCGGCTAGTATATTCTTAGAATGTTAATGCCATAAATACTTCTCGTATCCTAAACTATATATTGTTTTTATCATAAAGGTAACATAAAAATGGAAGCAGCTCCTTTCTCTAAACCATACAGATGCCTTACCTTTCCCTCATCTCTTTACCAATAAGAGATGAGAGAAGGGTATACAAATAAGTGCGGCTCCAATCGGTGTTTCACATAAGTATAGCTTCTAAAACCACTAATCACAGAATGCTTGAGCAATAACCAACTCGGTTTACGCCCATAGTTGCCGACATCGTTTCTTCCATTCGCCAAATGTAAATTTGTAATTTTTTTCAGTTTGATTGTTGTGTTAATGGCTTCTATATTACACAATATCCACCTTTTTTAAAGGTGATGATGAATGCTCCCAGCATTCGATATTTTCAATATTTTTGATATCTTTAAGACTGTCTTTGTAAAAAACAGGGTCCTTACCAACTTTTTTCTGCTTGATATAATCGTTTAATGCAGCAAAAGCCACTTTTGATAATAAAAGAATGGCGATCAAGTTCACAACAACCATGAAACCCATAAATAAATCAGCCATGTCCCATACAAGTTGAACTTTTGCAACTGAACCAAATAGAATCATAGCGAACACACTGATTCGGTATAGCATCAACCATGCTTTACTTCCATGTAAAAATCTAATATTTGTTTCCCCATAATAATAGTTGCCAATTAACGAACCAAATCCAAACAGGAAGACAAAGATAGCAAGACAGCCTGATGCCCAAGAACCAATGTGTTCACTTAATGATGCTTGTGTAAGTACAACACCATTTAGCCCTGGTTGTTTGTAAGCATCCGAAAACAAAATAATAAAGGCTGTGCTTGTACAGATGATGAATGTATCCGTTAATACGCCAAATGCTTGAATAAGTCCTTGTTTTACCGGATGACTTGTTGTTGCCGTTGCAGCAACGTTTGGTGCACTCCCCATCCCTGCTTCATTCGAGAACAAACCACGTTTAACTCCATGCATGATCGCAGCTCCAAGCGTTCCACCTACTGCTTGATCAATACCAAAAGCATTTTTCACAATAAGAGAAAGAACTTCTGGCAGTTTTGTAATGTTTGTAAGCACGATAAATAATGCAACACCAATGTATAACACAGCTAGAAACATAACCTTGTATTCAGCCATTTTTGCAATACGTTTCACACCGCCAAAGATAATCGCAGCAAAAGCAATTGTCATGATAATCCCTAAAGTTAAACGATCTGTACCAAATGAGTTCTCAAAAGCAAGTGTAATTGTATTTGAATGTACAGCATTGAATACAAGACCGAAAGAAAGCGTAATTAAAATAGCGAATAAAACGCCCATCCAACGCTTGTTCAAGCCTTTTTCCATATAATAGGATGGACCGCCACGGAAACCATTTTGATCTTTTACTTTGTATACTTGCGCTAACGTACTTTCAACAAAGCTGGATGCTGCACCAATAATAGCAATAATCCACATCCAAAATACGGCTCCAGGACCGCCTAATGCAATTGCAATCGCAATTCCTGTAATATTCCCTGTTCCAACGCGAGCAGCCATACCAATACAAAACGCTTGAAATGGAGAAATAGTATCTTTAGAACCAGTTTTTCCTTCCATTAGAACACGAACCATTTCTTTTAACATTCGAATTTGTACAAATTTTGATTTGAATGTGAAGTACAGTCCCAAACACACAAGCATGATAACTAATAATTTAGACCAAAGGAAATCATTTGTTACTCCAATCATATCTTGCAGTAATTGTTGCATATCATCACCTCGTATAAAGTGTAAGGATTTAACCTTTATCTTTAAAACATTGTGCTTAGCTCTTCTGTTAAAAACAATGTTAATTTGAAAACGCTTTAAAAAATCCGTTCTTTATTGGAATAGTAGAAAAGGAACCTCATGAGTCAAGCTCGTGGTTTTACATTGATGACCACGGGCAATTATAAAACAATGTAAATGTTTTCAATACGTTTTAGAAAATGCTTAAGTCCCAACTATTGGCTATGTGTTTCAATAGCATAACCCCGGCTACACTATTCCCATACTCATCAATGGACGGTCCATAAATACCTATCCCACACCCATCTTTAAATGGAATTTCTTCAGTTCTCACACGCGGCGGAACCGATGTCATAACTCCTCCAGATACTCCACTCTTTGCTGGCAGGCCAATAAAAGCAGCAAATTTACCCGAAGCATTATACATTCCACAAGTCAACATTAAACTTTTGGTTAACCTTGCTACTCTTTTAGGGAAAATTTGTTCCTTGCGGATCGGATGATATCCATCATGAGCAAGAATTAAACCAATTAAGGCAATGTCTTCTGTATTTACTTCTATCGAACATTGTTTCAAGTAAACTTCTAAAGCCTGATCGACCTCTAGTTCTAAAAAGCCAGTCTCTTTTAAATAATAAGCTAAAGCTCTATTTCGATGAGCGGTTTGCCATTCTGATCGAAATACCTCCTCATTGATAGTCGGACGTTTCCCTACCATTTTCTCGATTAATATACATAGGGATTCTAATTTTTTTTGTGGTGATTCTCCTGGAAGCAGGGAAGACACTGTGATGGCTCCAGCATTGATCATGGGATTAAACGGCTTTCCTGGCTTATGCATTTCTAAACGAATAATCGAGTTAAAGGGATCACCCGTTGGCTCTAAATCAACCCGCTCCAACACATAAGGAATACCACGGTGCAAGCAGGCAGCTATAAAACTTAACACTTTGGAAATGCTTTGCATAGTAAAAGTGGCTTCCCAATCACCGGACTTTATTACGGTTCCATCAGGTCCTATTACACAGATACCTAACTGTGTGGGGTCCGCCTTTTCCAAAGCGGGAATATAGGTTGCGCACTGCCCTTCAGCAGTAAAAGAACGATAATGTCTTACCCATGCATCCATGTAATCCATCTCTTGGTAGTCTGTTTGATCTTTATCCTCTTTTCTTATCCCTTCCATACTTTGCAACCCCTTGCCTCTCTAATTACAAACATAACGAAAAGACTCTTATAACATATATAGCTCGCTTTTTGTTAATACTAATAAGTTGCTCCCCTCTTTTCATTTTTGTTTGGAAAGAACATTTGCTAATGAGACTATATGAGAACGTTCCCAAACTTGCTATTCATAAACACGTAATTGATTCTAAGTTCAGACTACAAAATAGAACAAAATACTACAAAAAATCGAATTTTTTTTTTGTGAAGCAATAACACAACCCGTATGTAAAGATAAGGTAATCATTGTGTTGGGATTGTCATAACTGTATACTAATTTTCAAATAAAATAGGAAGTGACATTTTTGAATATCAGCCCTTTATTAAAAAAAGACATCTTTATTTTTATTTTAATGATGTTTACCGTACCATTAGCAGGCGAATTGAATTTTTATCCCATTAACGAAACATTCCGTATCAGCTTTGGTGCACCAATGTTTTTCTTTTTTTTGTTGTTGTTCCAAAAAACACCTGTATTTATACCTGGTTTTTTAATAGGAATAATAATTGTAGGATTTCGTATTCTCATTGATTGGATTATGCAAGAGGACTTTACGTGGATATTCTCTCTTCAAGAACACTACTCTAGTTTTTTCTATTATTTCACTTATTCTGTTCTTTTTTATCTGATAAAAGTCAATCGGTTTTACAACCAACCTCTAATTATTACATGTATTGGTATCACTATGGAAATATTGTCTGACTTCATGGAATTAATCATGCAGTATTTAATATTGAGAACAACGGTTACAGTGGGAGCATTTAACGAGATTATTATTATAGCTATTTCCCACAATTTTATTGTTCTTAGTTTTTTAAATATGCTTAAACTATATGAAGCACGACTAAAAGAAAGACAAATTAGAAAACAGAATGAACATATGTTGATGCTTATTTCCAATTTATATGAGGAATCTGTACATTTAAAAAAAACATTGCAAAATGCTGAAAACATTACAAAAAAATCGTATGACCTATACAAAAATTTAAATTATTTAAAAAAACAAAACACCTCTTTTCCAGTAGAGGAATTCCGAAGACAAGCCCTGGAAATAGCAGGAGAAGTCCATGAGATAAAAAAAGATAATCAACGTATTTTTGCTGGACTGGCAAAGCTTATTTCAGATGAAAGTTTAGCAGATTATATGGATATACATGAACTAATTAACATCATATTGCGAACAAACGAGAAATACGCCCTTTTACTAGAAAAAGACATCCAATTTGTGTGTACAATTGAAGGAATTCACCCATATTACCATGTTTTCACTGTTTTATCGATTATAAATAATGTTGTCGCAAACGCAGTAGAAGCAATTAATAAAGACGGTATAATTACCATCTCTATTGAAAGGGAGAATGATTGGATTAAAATTCAAATAAGCGATAATGGCCCTGGTGTTGCACCAAGATATAGAAATTTAATTTTCAAACCCGGATTTACTTCTAAATATGATCATTCTGGCAACCCATCAACAGGTATCGGATTATCTTATGTAAAAGGGATGGTCGAACAATTTAAAGGTAATATTACAATCCATGATGGAGCGGAAGGAAAAGGATCGATTTTTACGATCCAATTACTGATTGATTATCTAATTAAGAAAGGGTGATTCTATGCTTTTTTATATAGCAGACGATGATGAAGCAATTCGTTCGATGTTAGCCCAAATTATTGAAGAAGAAGATTTAGGAGAAGTGGCAGGAGAGGCTGATGATGGTTCATTATTAGATGGCCAAGTACTAACCTTAAAAAACATAGATATTTTATTAATAGATTTGCTAATGCCGACTCAAGACGGAATGGAAACAATTCGCCAAATAAAACCAGCATTCAAGGGAAAAATTATTATGATTTCTCAAGTGGAATCAAAAGAATTGATTGGTGAATCCTATTCACTTGGTATTGAATACTATATAGTAAAGCCTATCAACAGAATTGAAGTACTGGCGATTATTCGCAAAGTCATTGAACAAATTAAATTAGAAAAGTCGATACAGGATATTTACAAATCGCTCAATACTATACTTAAGTTGGATAATTTTGAAAATGCACAACAAAAATCTATCAATGGAAAACATATAAGAATTTCTGGTCATGCTCTTTTGTCCGAATTAGGAATAGCTGGTGAAAACGGAAGTAAAGATTTACTGGATATGTTAGATTATCTATATGAATATGAACAAGAGCAAACATTGAAAAATGGGATTCCTCCCCTTAAAGAGATTTTTTTGAACCTAGCTCAAAGAAGACTTGGAAAATCAGCAACAGATTTGGAATTAAAAAAAGAAATTAAAGCTTCTGAACAACGAGTTCGTCGAGCTATTTCTCAGTCATTGAACCATTTGGCATCCCTTGGTCTTACAGATTTTTCGAATTGGAAGTTTGAAAATTATGCTTCTAAGTTTTTTGATTTTACAAACGTACGGAAAAAGATGACGGAATTGCAGCATAGTTCAACATCGTCAACCTCTCTTGCTGGTATTAATACGAAAAAGTTCATTCAAGTTCTCTATTTTGAAGCACAACGATTACATTAGGGTATTATCTTATATAAAGTTACCTTTATAAACGTTAAAGGGAGTTTGTTAAACAACTCCCTCTTGTTTTTAAATATTTTTCAGTTAAAGAAATTAATCGACCTCTATTTTTGTGAGATCCTTATTCGTGTTCACTTTCTGGAGATTTTCTTCTAATTTGTAGGCAGGAAAGGACGGATAGCCAAATTCAATAATATCACAACAACGATAACACATTCCCTTTACTAAACTCATCTTAATAACTTCCTTATTACATCTTGAACATCTATGAATAGTCGACATTTTATATCCAACCTCTCCATTTTATAACTTCTATCATTCGTTTAAACCTCACCACATGAACAACTAATCGCCCTATCGATGTTTAATAGACATTTAAAAAGATTAAGACAAAATTTTTTCTAGCTTTCTATACTCTTCAATTCCTGGCTCCTCTCTTTCTACCATTTTGTTTTAGGGGAATTATTGCAAGAGAAACAGTATGAGATCGCTTCCAACTTTGTTATTTATATACGTAGAATTAATCTTATAAATTAGTCTACAGAATCAAACAAAAAACTACAAAAAAACCCATTTTATTCATTATTTTGTAATAAAATCTACGACCTCTCCAAATTAATAATTAAACATAGTATCTTTAAGAAGTTTCATGTATAAAACATCCATGAAACCGTACTAACTGCAGGAATTTTATACAATTTTTACAATTAAATTTATCTATAAAATAAAGCAACCAACCTAGGTTAGTTGCTTGTTTACATATTTGAAATTATCCGATGTCTGCTCAATTTCCTTTATTCGCTGATTAATCACATCTATTTGTTTATACAGCTCCATCCTCACTTGCCAACTTTCCTTGACCATAATTTGATCCTTAATTTCTTCTTTTATGGTGATTAAACACTCTATTTTCTTTATAGCATCGATTTTTTTTATAAAGCTATCCATCTGCTCCACCTATTCTTTTGTTGATAATATCACCAATAAATATATTTATTCCTATAGTAAAACTTGTATTTAAAACAAAAAATATTATTTACACATCTGAAGAAGATTACAAACAGGAATGACAAAAATATTCTCAAACTTATTATTCGTAAAGATAGGTTTGATTTTAAATATGGACTACAGAATCAAACGGAAAACTACAAAAAACCAAGAAAATTCCCCTAAAGCTTGTAACTAACTTGAGAGTAACACCATACATCCATTTTCAAATGTACGAGTTCCTCCAAATAGAGCGGGCAATCCAAAATATGGGGTCGGTGGCAAACTTCCGTACAGAATAAGAAGGTTCACTTGTTGGAGTCTGAGGCTCCGTAATCTTTGATAGTTACTTCTATATTGTATGTAATTGGAACCTTACTAAATGTTTGGTCCCAATTCTTTTTAACCTTTTCCCACACTTTAGGATTCTCCATTTTCAATCGGTTTCCGAAACCAACAACATCGGCTTCGTATTCCTCTTGCATTTTTTCTACTACATTCTTCACTAGTCGTTTGATTTCTTTTTCGGTGTTTTTTTCCACTCTTTTTAGAAATTTATTTTCAAAAGCGTTCCCTGAAGTTATCCAATTTTCGGATAGGCGTCCCTCTGATTCGATTTTCACATTAAAAGAGATATTCTTTCCATTAATATGAGGAGTAATCCTGCTTTTCATTGATTCTACCTCGTATATGAGTAGCTGACCGGTCTGTTTATCAAAGCTTTTCACCACACCGCCTTTCCCCTTTCCAATTATCCACGTTAAGCCTTCTACTTCTATTTCATTAAAAAAACCACCCAGCTTTTTTGTCTTTCCTTTGATTACAGCCGCTCCCGCAAACTTCACCTCTCCATTTGCTGCAACTACGTTTTGCAAAAGAAAACTAGATCCTGATTGCATCTTTCCCTCTAATTTAGCAAGCGACATTGGAGATAGAATTCTTGTTGTTCTATATTGATTATCTACAATCCCAAACAAACGAAAGGATGGAATTTCTCCTGTTTCCTTTAATTCTAGCGTCTTGCTTGCTCGCCCCTTACTAAT